>LGFB01000019.1 GCA_001508835.1 bacterium 42_11 | reverse complement strand
TTGAATCACTGGGCATACGATGCTGTATCCAAGCTAGCTGCTGATGGCATAGTGATTGGTTATCCTGATGGGACTTTCCAGGGTACGAAGCCCATTACCCGTTATGAGATGGCTATGGTTGTAGCGAGGGCTTTAGCGAAGGTCGATGAGACGAAGGCTTCCAAGGAGGATCTTGCACTCCTTAAGAAGCTTGTTGTGGAGTTTCAGGATGAGCTCAACGCCCTTGGCGTGAAGGTTGATGGTATTGACAAGAGATTGGCTGTCGTTGAAAAGAACTTGAACGGCTTCGCTTTTAGCGGGCAATTGAGAGTGGAGTTTAGGTGGAACAATGGGGATCTTTACGAAGCGACCGGTAACTACCAGGATGCTACCGTTGTTAGAGCTCGCGTATGGATGAAGAAGCAGGTTGACGATAACGTAAGTGTGGCTCTTCGTCTTAAGATGGGCGGCAATAGCGCAGGCACAAACGTTAGTTCCGATTTTGCTTACATGGATATCAAGTTCCCCTGGGATATCAAGTTGAGAGTTGGAAGGTTCTTCTGGGATTGGGAAGATCCTGTTGGGCTTTACTATGACCATGATGCTATTATAAGTGACAGGTTCTATGGACCGGGTGCTCTCTTCACGAAGAATATAGGCAATGCTGATGTCGCTGCATACTATGCCTACTTTGATGGTGATGAGCTTTCTGAGTATGGTACCCGCTTGAACTTCTACTTTAACGACAAGTTGAGGGTTGGCCTCTTCTACATCGGCTTGGTAACGGAGACCAATAGCACGCTGCCATTTGATACCTATGCTTTCTATGGTGGAGACTTCACCGTCAACTTCACCAAAGGCTTCAAGGTCTATGCTCAGTACATCTATGAGGACTTGGATGATGGTGTAGTTATAGACGGCGAGTTGGTTGACGATGCTGCAATCTACAAGGTTGGTCTCGCCGTTGATCAGAGCGTTATAGGCTTCACCTCCTTTGTTGCTGAGTACTTCCATGCCGATAAGGGTGCGGTTGTTATTAGCAAGCCTTATGGTGGTGGCGGTCAGGACTATCCGTGTGTAGGTTACTTTGCTCAGGACTTCTTAATCAGGGATACTGGTACCCTTGGTAGCTTTGCTGGCGGCTTCCAAGGTAATCTTGTTGACGACTTAGATCTTCTCTTCATAAAACTTGAGCAGAAGTGGAGCGACAAGGTCTCTACGATTGAGCGCTACTATGGCATCGACTACTCCAGCGATGCTTACCCGGATGCAACCGCCTTCTCCCTTGCTTTAAGGTACCAGTACACGCCTTCTACCACGATCGAGTTCTCTTACACCCAGGCTGACTGGGACGAAAGCGCTGTCAGACAGGACGAATCTCACTTCCGTGTAAGAACTATGGTTAACTTCTAACCGAGCTTATAAGCCTTAAAAATAAAGGGGCGCTCAAAAGAAGCTCTTTTGAGCGCCCCTTTTTAAATATCTTGGAGGGGATGAAGATGAAGCGTTTTACCCTTGCCATATTAGCTTTAATAGGGCTTTTCTCCTTTACACCCGCTTTTGCCTCTAACCCCTTTGTCGATGTTCCCTTGAATCACTGGGCATACGATGCTGTATCCAAGCTAGCTGCTGATGGCATAGTGATTGGTTATCCTGATGGGACTTTCCAGGGCACGAAGCCCATTACCCGTTATGAGATGGCTATGGTTGTAGCGAGGGCTTTGGCGAAGGTCGATGAGACGAAGGCTTCCAAGGAGGATCTTGGGCTCCTTAAGAAGCTCGTTGTGGAGTTTCAGGATGAGCTCAACGCCCTTGGCGTGAAGGTTGATGGTATTGAGGAGAGATTGGCTGCCGTTGAAAGGAACTTAAACGGCTTCGCTTTTAGCGGCTCCTTGGAAATAGATTTTTACTGGAACGGTGGAGATTACTTTAATGAGAACGGCAACTATCAGGACGCTCAGGTTGAGGAGGCCTATATCCACATCTCTAAGCAGGTTGATAGTAATGTTTCCGTGCATTTCCGTTTAGAAGCCGAAACCGGGAATCTTATAGCAGGTAGAGCTTATGCGAACGTTCTTTTCCCTTGGGGAATAGCGATGACGATAGGCAGATGGGCCTTTGACTGGGAGGCTGAAAGAGGGCTTTACGCTGATAACGATGCCCTTCTTACCGACAGGGCATATTCTCCGATAATATACTTCAACAGGAGAACGGGTTCCGTTGATTTCGCCTTCTATTATGCGTATTTCGACCCTGATGAGCTTGCTGAATATGGTGGTCGCTTGGACTTCTTTGTGGGCGATAACAGGTTGAGGCTTGGGTTATTTTACATGGGTTGGACTACGGCTCCCGGGACGGCCCTTGACCCTTTCGTGTATGGTGCCGACTTTACCTTTAACTTCGCTGAGGGCTTCAGAGCTTACGGACAATATATCTCCGAGGACCTTGGCGGAGCGGTGAATGTTTTGGGAACTTTGGTTGATAACCCTGTCATATATAAGCTTGGGCTTTCCGTTGACCAGAGCGTTCTTAACTTTACCTCTGTGACGGCGGAATATGTGAAGATGGAGAGGGGAGCTTTCTATACCGATAGGACGAGCCAACCCTATGGTTATCTTGAGGCTCAAGGGTTTTTAATCGATACGAGCGAGTTTCCAGGTGAGCCCGTTTCCCCCGTGTTAAGCGGATACATCGCCGATGATGTGGACATATTTTTCCTCAAGCTTACCCAGCAGTGGAGCGACAAGGTGGCAACGGTTCAGAGATATTATAGCTTCGATTACAAGG
The DNA here is from genome assembly GCA_001508835.1 of bacterium 42_11. Taxonomy (GTDB): domain Bacteria; phylum Synergistota; class GBS-1; order GBS-1; family GBS-1; genus 42-11. Next base: position 9,070 of record LGFB01000019.1, on the reverse strand, counting down.
GAAGGGATCTACCCGATGCTAAGTCCTTTGCCTTTTCCTTCTTATATCAGTACACTCCCTCTTTGAGCTTCGAGCTTGGCTATCAACAGGTTGATTGGTCAAGCGGCTTTGATATTCGTCAGGATGAGTCCCGCATAAACCTGACCACCTACATAACCTTCTAAAGAGGGAATGAATAAAATAAAAAGGGAAGTCCCACTCCATTAAAGGGGCTTCCCTTTTTATTTTACTTCATAGTCCACTATACCGAGCAAGGGGTTAACGATTTTAAACTCCGCTCTTCTCCCCTCGTATATGAGGGGAGGAATCCTTCCGCTCACCCTTCCAAGCTCGTCTATTTGGACCTTTTCCTCCTTTTCCGTTTCAAACTTAACTTCATCTAAGGTAAGTTTTTTTAGCGTTTTTTCCTTTCTCTCGCTCTCAATTACCGCTTTAACTTCCGTTCGGTTGAAAACCAAGCTTAAGCCGGTGCACTTATTAACCGCCTCATCTCTTGCAAATTCTATGAACGCCTTGACAGTTTTGGCCTGCGATTCAAGCTTGCTGCTGCTTAAAAAGGAGCCCCAGTTTCCGCTTATCAGAAACAGAAATAGTCCCATTATTAAAAGGGCGAGGGTTATTTCAATAAGGGTGAAACCTTTTCTTTTCACCAGTTAGTTATATCTGCGTTGACTCCCTCTCCGCCCTCTTTCCCATCCGCGCCGTAGGAAAATAGGTCGTAGCTATCTGTGTTGTGTTCTCCAGGGCATATGTAAATGTAAGGTCTTCCCCATGGGTCTAAAGGAACCTTCTTCATATATCCTCCCTCTCTCCACTTGGGAGGTTCGGGCTCACTTGTGGGCTTCTCGACCAAGGCTTCAAGTCCTTGCTCCGTTGTAGGGTAGAAGCCATTGTCAAGCTTGTAAAGCTCAAGTGCCGTTTCTATTTCCTTCATCTGCATTCTCGCTATCTCCACCTTCGCTTCTTCTCCTCTTCCCACAAGCTTTGGTATAACGAGCCCCGCGAGCAACCCAAGGATTACTATAACGATCATAAGCTCAATTAAGGTAAACCCTTTTTTCTTCTTCAAAATCATTCACCTACCTCTATGATTCTTCTATAAGGTTTCTTATAAAACCGAGGCTTTTACCTTACAAGCCTGCTTAGCTCAAATATGGGGAGGAGAATCGCTATCACTATAAAACCAACCACTCCTCCCAAAGCTAAGATCATCAAGGGTTCAAAGGCGTTCGTCATTTTGGTAAGGCTCGATGAGAGGCTCCTGTTATAGTTAATAGCCAGGTGTTTTAAGCTTCTTTCAAGTTCTCCGCTTTCCTCCCCGAGCGCTATTAAGTATACCATATCTGGGGGGAATATTCCGCTTGCTCTTAGAGATAAAGCCAGCTTCTTTCCTTCCTTAATATCTTCAATTGCCCTTTCTACCGCGCTTTTGAAGAGATAGTTGTTGAAAACCTCTTTGGCTATCTCCAATGCCCTTAATATGTTCATACCGCTTGTAAGCATGACACCCAAGGTTTCGCAAAACAGGAAGAGATTGTAAAGCATGTGAACCCTGCTGAAGAAGGGGATCTTGAGCTTGAGAGAATCCAGCCTTTTTCTTATTCTTGGGCTTCTTATGCCAAGCTTGAGAAAAAGAAGCAGAAGGAGAACGGCCAAGAGAATATATGTTCCATTTTCGTTAAAGAGGGAGGTTATAAAGAGAAGAACCCTCGTAATTAGGGGAAGGCGAGCCCCGCTTTCCGTGAAAAGATTTACTATCTTGGGAACCACAAAGGCCAGAAGAAAGGATATCACCCCTATTCCTACTAGGAGCATGATGATTGGGTAGACGAGGGCACCCGTTATCTTTCTTGCTACCTCTATCTCCCTTTCCCGTAACTCCGCTATTCTTTCAAATACCTCGTCTAAGGAGCCGCTTTCCTCTCCAACCCTTATTAATCCTATCGTGCTTTCATCTAAGTTCAGATGGTAGCTTAGGCTTTCATAGAGCCTTTTGCCTCCAGCTACATCGTTTCTCACCGCTAAAAGGGCATCTTTCATCGCCTTTGACGGAGTTTGTTCTATAAGGATATTTAAGGCTTCTATAAGGGGAATGCCGGCTCTTAGGTGAGCCCCAAGCCCGTAGGCCAAATTTAGGACCTCTTCCTTCTTGGGCGTGAATTTCTTCTTTCTCTCGACCTTCCTCGTTTCTTTAAGCTCAACGACGATGAGGCCTTCCTTCTTGAGCCTGCTTAGGGCCTGCATCCTGCTTTCTGCTTCTATAACTCCTTTTAAGCCTTTTCCGTCTTTTCCATACGCCTGGTATTCAAATACCGCCATCTATCTTCCCGCAACCCTCATTACTTCTGATAAGGTTGTTATTCCCCTGAGGGCCTTAAGTATCCCATCTTCTTTTAGCGTTCTCATCCCCTTTTCTATGGCCATCCTTCTTAAAATGCTCGCATCTTGCGTTCTTATTAGCTCTCTTCGCAGGTCTTCATCGAAGTCAAGCTGTTCGAATAATGCCACCCTTCCCCAGTATCCCGTGTTTAGACAGCTGGGGCATCCCTTTCCTCTGTAAAGCTTTATGCCCTTCTTAAGCCCCATTTCCTTTAAAACCTCGGGGTCCTCATCATACTCTTCTCTACAGTTTTCACATATCCTTCTTACCAATCGCTGGGCTATTACCCCTATTACTGAGGAGGAAACCAAATAGGGTTCTATTCCCATATCTACAAGCCTTGTTACCGCGCTTGGAGCATCGTTTGTGTGGAGGGTGGATAATACCAGATGCCCTGTTAAAGCCGCCTGAACCGCTATCTCTGCCGTTTCTCGGTCCCTTATTTCTCCAACCATTATTATATCCGGGTCGTGTCTCAGTATGGACCTCAGTCCTGATGCGAAGGTTAAGCCTGCCTTTTCGTTAACCTGAATTTGACTTATCCCCTCGAGCTCATACTCCACGGGGTCTTCTATGGTTAGGATATTGACCTCTGGAGTTTTAAGTTCCTGCAATATGGCATAAAGCGTCGTGGTCTTTCCGCTTCCCGTTGGACCCGTGACTAAGATTATCCCATAGGGAGTAGATATTAACCTTCTTAACCTCTTTTCTCCCTCCTCATCGAGTCCTAACTCGCTTAGGGATATGAGGCCTTGCTTCTTATCGAGAAGCCTCAAAGTTATCCTTTCACCAAATTGGGTGGGTATAACCGCCACCCTTATATCTATTTCCCTGTCGGTGAGCTTTACCCCAATCCTTCCATCTTGAGGTATGAAGTGCTCTGCTATATCAAGTTTTGACATAACCTTTATTCTTGAAAGGATGGGGGAATGAAGCTTCTTGGGCAGGGAGAGCCTGTCGTAAAGTATGCCATCGATTCTATATCTTACCCTTAACTCCCTTTCGTAGGGCTCGAGGTGAATATCCGAAGCCCTTTCCTTTATAGCCTGAAATATTATGGAGTTTACCAGCTTTATTATGGGGGCCGAATCTTCCGATGTTATAATGTCTTCTCTTTCCGACAGCTCTTCAAGGGATAATTTCTCCTCCTCTAAGCTTTCAACCTCTTGCAGGGTGGTCCTCGTAGTTGCATCGTATAGCCAGCTTATGGCGTTTAATATCTCCCTTTCATCCGTCAATACGGGCTCTATCTCTAAGTTAAGCTCAACCCCAAGGCTTTTTGCAGCTTTCAGCCCTTCAAAGGAGCTTATGGCTACCTTGAGGATCCCATCGCTGAGCGAGATAGGGCATATCTTGTTTCTCTTCAGAAAATCTATTGAAAGCTTAAGATGGAGAAGATTTTCTAATTCCCTGTAGTCTATCATTTCTCTTTTATCGCCCCGTGCTTTTGAAGCCACTTTTCTATCCTTTTGACATCTTCTTGTTCCATCAGGTTTTCCTGAGACAGCTTTTGCAGGTCTTCTGGCTTCTCTATTATATACGGCGTCAAGAAAATTATGAGGTTGACCTTTTCCCGCTGGGTTATCTTTGTCTTGAAAAGCTCTCCTATTAAGGGAATGTATCCTAAAATTGGGGTTCTTCTTTCAACCCTTTTCGTGGAGTTCTGAATCAAGCCTCCGAGCATGATAGTCTGTCCGCTTTTTACCACCGTTGATGTGTTTATCTCCCTCTTCGTCGTTACCGGCGTTTCTGCGGTCGTCGGACTTATAACATCTTCTATTACCTGTTTTATATCGAGCCTTAGGGTTTCCTCTCCCGATATATGTGGGGTAACCTTAAGGATGATTCCCGTGTCCTTGTATTCGTATATTTTATTTATCGCGGTTGGGTTTTCTGTAGAGCTTGCTGCCGATTTTAATTGAGGTATGACCTGTCCCACCTGAAGGCTTGCTTCTTCGTTCTCCGTGCACAGGAGTGTGGGCATGGACAGAATGTTTAAAGCATTATACTTCTTAAGGAGATTAACTATCGCATAGACTATTCCGGTAGCGCTTCTTTCCTCGGCCAAGCTTATAGCTTCACTCGGTATACCGCCTTCACCCATCGATATTGATGCTCCATACAATACTCCGCTTTCCACAATTCCACCGATCGTTGACCAGTCTATTCCTCGGTGTTCAAGCCTCGTTAAGTTTACCTCCGCTATCAATGCCTTTATCAATACCTGCTTTCTTGGTTTATCAAGCTCCTGAATTAAGGGTAAAAGCATTCTGTATCTTTCCGGTGAGGCCATAATTATCAAGGAGTTCGTCTCTTTACTTGGTGACACTATTATCGTGTCTTGAGGGTCCGCTCCCTTCCCCGTTGTGGCCTTAACTATGCTTTCCAAGGTTTTGGCTACATCCTCCGCCTTCGCATTTTTAAGCCTGTATACATTGAAAAGGTTTGAACCCGCTTCAGCGGGGCTATCAAGCTCCGGTAAGATCTCCTTTATCCTTTCGAGCTGTGCCTGACTTCCCAGAAGAATAAGCGAGTTTGTCCTTTCATCGGCTATCACCATTGCGGTGTTAAGGGCAAATCTTGCTTGAGATTTATCTTCCTTAATTATATTTAAAAGCTTTTTGGCTAAGCTGTTTGCTCCCGCATACTTAAGCTTGTAGACCTCAAGCTTTCTTTCCTCTTCGGGACTATCTATGACTTCAAGGGCTCTAACCACCCTTGAGACAACCGAAGCGCTATCGCTTACAACTATGGTATTCGTTGGCGGATATATTCCCAGTCTGCCGAAAGGTGAAAGGAGAACCTTTACCATTTCAGCTGCAAGCTTTGCATCCACATAGTTTAGTGGGATAAGCTGGGTGACAAGCTCATCTCCGGGTTCCACTTTTACCTTTCCCTCAACGAACTTTCCAAGCTCCGCTCTCACCTCTTTAATGGGGATTATTTTTATGAACTCGCCCGATTTTACCGCGGTAAAGCCGTTTAACCTGAGAATGGAAAGGAAAACATCGTATACGTTTTTGATAGGCACTGGCTTAGGAGATATAACCGTAACTTTACCTCTTACTGCGGGAGAAACTATGATGTTTTTCCCGGTTAGCTCCGCGACAAACTTAATGAAGACCTCGAGGTCTATGTCTTTGAAGTCTAAGGTTACAAAGCCCGTTTCCTTTGCCTTTTTAGCCTCTTCCTTGATTTCGAAGCCCGTTTCTGCGGGTAGTGCGAGGGCCTGAAGGCTTAATAGAATAATCAGTAATGATATTATTCCCGGGATTATCTTATTTCGCATCCTATATCGATCTCCTTTCCTTCCCTTTCTATGGTTATTGTTAGGTTATCTCCCTGCGTAACTGACCTTATGGCGTTGTAATAATCGGTTATATTATTTATCGATATTCCATTAACTTTCTTTATTATGTCTCCTTTCTTTATTCCCATCTTTGCCAGTATGTGGCTCTTAGATATATTTCTTATTATAAATCCATTTGGTTGGTTATTTTTAAAGCTTGGTCCTATGAATATCCCTTTCAGGAAGTTCTGGGGTGCCATTAAAAACTCGTTTATGGTGTCTCTTGATATAACTATCTTTCCGTCAGCCGTGGTTTTTACATCCGCTTCTTTCTGCTTCATCACCTGTGGAGTCGGGGGGGATGGCCTTACAGTTCTTTTAACCTCCCTTTTTACCGTGTTTTCCGCTCCATATTGAAATGATATTAAAGCCTCTTCTTTCTTATCGTTTTCGAGAATAACCAGGTCTCTCTCTATCTCCTTAACCTTGTATCCCATCACTTCATCCCCTATCTTTATCCTTCTTAGGCCACTTCCCTCTAATATGACCGCCTCTTTTGTGGGTCCTAACACAACTCCTAAAAGCTTCACGTTTAGCGTTTTGACCTCTACCTCTTTAACTTCCCCTTTCTTAACTTCCTTAGCCTCTTCCTTTCTTTCAGGGGGTGTTATATCGAGAACGTTTCTGGCTAAGGTTCTTTTTCCCTCCAGGTATCTTACCATGATATCTTGGTTTTTCCTGGAATTACTTGAATTATCGATTCTGATCTCAGCTTTTATATCCTCTTCCGCAAAAACCCTGTCTACATAGGTTAAAAATAGGTTGGAAAGTTCCATGCCCGTTAACAGGAGAATTCCCAAAAATAACAGGTTTAATATCCATTTCCATATCTTCATCTATATACCACTCCTTAGGTTATAAAAACCCTCTCTGTCCTTCTGCAAAAATCGCAGGAACGGAGAGAGCCTTCTTTCGAGGCTTCCGGAAGGCTTAATCTTCAAATCATACTTACTTCCGTCTATCTCGCCTCTGATGAGTATCTCTCCTCCCCTTATCATAAGCTCGCTGACCTTCAAGCTGTTATTCCCCCTTTCCAAAACTGCCCTTCCCTCGTTGAAAGGGATCTGAGCGTTTGGAAGCCCGGGAAGGGTAATATTCCCGTTAGAAAACCTCAGGGTTACCGATATCTTAAACCCTAATAGAAGCTCTTTTAGGGAAAGCTCTCCCTCAAGGCTCTTTGTGTCCAGGTTAAAGAAACCCGTTTTCACTGAAACCTCGCTCAGGGTAGCCTTAAGCTTGAAGGGCTCAACCTTGGCGCTCTTATAGCTTATATCGACTCCTCCATTCCGAAGGCTCTTTAACCCTCTATCGAGGAGCCTTTCATAGGGTAGTCTCAAAAGCGTGAAGAGGGAAAAGGAAAGAAAGACGATAAGAATACTTACGAGGATGATCTTCAATTTACTCAAGCGCTGACACCACCAGAGATAGGGATGCCCTTCTTGGATTACCCCCAGACTTTATATCCGCCTCCCTTATGATTGCCACGCCGTCTTTTTCGAGCGTGGAAAGATACTTAACGAGCTCCTCAAGGGTAAGTCCCTCAAGCTTAAGCTCGTATCTTTCCCCTCCCAATGGCTTAATGTATATGAGCTTTCCGGCTATACCGAGCTTCTGTGGCAGGGCGCTAAGGTAGGAAAAAAGGCTTTCCACCTTCCTTTCTCCTCCCATCGTGCTTTTTGAGAGCGCAAGATACCTTTCCCCCAGGACTAAAAGTTGCTTCAGCTCCTCCTTCTTAATCTGAATCTCCGTTTTCGCCTCTTTAAGCTCAAGATGCATTGGATATATTACAAAGTTAAAGAGAAGAATTAGAGCTATCGCTATTCCTCCATATATTAGGGCTTTCCTTTCCCTTTCTCCCATTATATCATCTCCCTGATCCTTATTCCGAAGTTTACGCTTCTTCCATCGGCGCTCAGCCTTGCATAGCTCACCTCAACCCCTTTAAAGCTTCTCTCGAGCGCCCTTTTAAGCCCATCCACCTCTTCAAAGCTTCTCGCCGTTCCCTCAAGCTCTATTCCATTTATCATTATGTGAATCCCGCTGAGCTTAACCTCCAGACTTGCAGGCAGGCTTTCGCTTATTTTCTCGAGGACGAGCAAAGGCAAGACGCCGGAGACGTTTCTTTTCTTTAAGCTGGCTTCAAGCTCCTCTACTTTCCTTCTTGCCTGAAGGAGGGGATTGACCACCCTTCCTTCACCGAAATATCTCCTGTAGCTTTCTATCAGATTTTTTTCGATCCTCTCAAGCTCACCCATGGTATCTCTGTAATCAACTCCCCAGCTTAACCCCCATGAGAATAGAAGCAAGATTAAGGCGAAGGCTACCCTTCTAATTTCTCTTCTATTTTCCGTTAGAAATTTGTTCAAGCTTTCGCTCTCCTCAAGCAGGTTAAGGTGGGCGAACCGCTCCGGTTCTAAAGCTCCAAGGACCGCTCCTCTTGCTATGGCTATCGGGTCTTCAAAAAGCTTGATTTCCTTGATTCCTTCGCCCAGCAGTTTTTTTGAAAGCTCTGCCTCGCTCTCGATTCTTGAGGGAGGAACTGACCTCTCAAAGATTATCTCCTTACCATCGAAAAGAAGGATTATCCCTTCGCCCTTTCCCTTAAAGCAGTATAGGGTTTCACTGCTCCTTTCCCCTTTCTCTATAAGGAAGTTTAAAAAGGCTACGCTTGAGGAGGTAAGCTCCACCCTTTTTGCGTTAAGCTTCTTAAGTTCCTCATCGATCACCTCTCTTTTACCCGCTCCTCCCACTATCTTTGAGCTTCCCTTGCCTCTTTCTACATAATAAAAGGAAAAGAGATAATCGCTCGTTTCTCCCGCAAGCTCCTCGGCCATCTCGAAGGGTAGTGCGGACCTTATCTTTCCCCTATCGCTTAAAGGCAGGGTTAAGCTCTTTAAGAATACCGACCTTGCGGGAAGGGCGAATATAACTCTTTCTCCCTTCTCTATTTTTAACTCCTCCAGCTTTCCTTCCTCTAAGAGGCTTTTTCCCTTAAATCCCTTTATCCATCGCGATATGTAGAAACCTTCCTTCTCCTCGTATAATCCACAGACCTTCAAGCTTTTTCTTCACCATCCTTCTCTTTCATATATTATCCTTCCGTTACTCACGATCGCTTCGGTTTTCAAAATAGCCTCTTCTACCTTAACTTCAACCCTTAACCTGTAGTATTTACCGTTGAAGCATATCACCTCTGCCAGCTGAGGGATTATCTTCTCTGGAAAACCGGGTATATTTTTAAGGTCGGAGATTTTTTCTATCCTCTTTCTGCTTCTAAACTCTATTATAGCATCGGCTACTCCTTCATCTATCTCCTCGGATAAAGCCATAATAATTTCCTT
>LGFB01000018.1 GCA_001508835.1 bacterium 42_11 | reverse complement strand
TCTCACTCATGAGTGAGAGGAGAGCCCCTAAAATTCTTCCTTTGTCCAAAGATTTCTGGCACTGGTTGAAATTGCATCAACTATTTGAAGAAGTTTTTTGGCCTCCTGCCCCGTAGTTACGAGACCACCTGTAATAACGTTTATACCTAAAGCCTTAAACATCTTCCCAACCTTTAAAGAGGCGCAGCCGGGAAGAATCTCAACTATATCAACTCCATTTGATTTCACCTGATTGTAAGCCTTCTCCACAGCTCTAGAATCAAGAGCGAAAACCCTTAAAACAAAAGGCATACCGATTTTCTTAGCATAATGAAAATTAGAAAGTTTAACACTTATTAAACCATCAACGCCAATAGACCTGAGAAACTCTATTGCCGCTTTACCTTCAGAAAGGCCCTCAACGAAATCCATATCTACAAAAACCCTCTTGCCAGCAGCATGACAGGCTTCAACCTCACAAGGAAGCCTCGTTAAAGTGGACGTAAGAATAAAAACGGTATCCACGGGGATATATTCGGGGTCGGTAAACTCCCAAAGGGATGCTATTATCCCCTTTAACAAGGGACTTGCTATAACCCGCATCTTTTAACCACCAGCTCTCTTACCTCCTTAGCACTGCCTAACTTTAAAACCTCCTCCGCAAGAGACCTAAGCTCCTCATAGCTAAATCTTCTGACCATATCCTTCGCCTGTGGAATAAGTCTTGGATTCATGCTTAGTTCATCGACTCCCAAACCTATTAGAACAGGGATCGCCTCCCTTTCGCCAGCCATTTCTCCACACACGCCTACCCACTTACCATGAGTATGGGCACCCTCTACCGTCATCTTGATTAACCTTAAAATAGAGGGGTCCAAGGAATCGAAAAGATAGTTTAGGTTTTTGTTTCCTCTATCGCATGCAAGGGTATACTGTGTGAGGTCATTCGTCCCGATGCTGAAGAAATCTACCTCCCTTCCCAAAACATCACTCATGATCGCCGCTGAAGGGATTTCAACCATTATACCCATTTCTACCTTATCAGAAAAGGCTACTCCCTTTCTCCTTAGCTCCTCCTTACACTCTTCAACTATCCCTTTAACCCACCTTATCTCTTCCACCGCAGCTACCATTGGAAGCATAAACTTAAGATTTCCTTTAACAGCTGCCCTAAGAATAGCTTTAATCTGGTTTTTAAGCAGGTCAGGATGGAGACGTTGTAACCTTATGGCCCTAACACCTAAAAATGGATTCTCCTCTTTCTCCATGGGGATATAGGGTAAGGGCTTATCTCCACCAACATCAAGGGTTCTTATAACAACAAGCCTGTCTCCCATTATCTCCGCAACTTTTAAGTAAGCCATATATTGTTCTTCTTCTGAAGGCATTTCTGTTCTATCCACGTATAGAAATTCTGTTCTCAGAAGACCTATTCCCTCAGCACCATAATCAAGCGCTTCAGAAACGGTATCTAAATTCCCCACATTGGCTACAATTTCCACCCTACGCTTATCAAGCGTAAAGGCAAGCTCTTTCGCCTGGACGAGAAGTCTACTTTCCGCTTTCCTTCTTGCCTCCTCCTTGCTCTTAAAATCCTCAACGAGCTCTTGAGAAGGATTAACTATCAATTCTCCAGAAAAGCCATTTAGAGCGGCTACAGTTCCATCAGGCAAGCTGAGTATTCTCTCCCCCAAGCCAACGATTGAAGGGATTCCCCACATACGTGCAAGTATCGCTGCATGAGAAGTTGTGCCACCTCGAGCAGTTGCTATACCTACCACAAGGTTTCTATCCAGAGAAGCAGTTTCCGAAGGTAAAAGCTCATCGGCCACCAAAATTACCTTCTCCTCGATTGAAATCCCTGATAAATCCTCTCCCGAAAGAATTCTTAAAACCCTGTTTCCGATATCCTTAAGATCAGAAGACCTTTCCTTCATTAAAGTCGTGCCCTGTTTTTCAAGCTGAGATGCCCACTCCTCTACAACCTTAAGTACAGCTTCCCGAGAAGAGAACCCTTCTTTTATCAGAGATTCAATCTGAGAAATAAACTTGCTATCTTTCAATACCATGGCATGAAAATCAAATATGGCCGCCACCTTCGGATCTCCATTCTTACTAACTTTTTCTTTGAGATCTTCTATCTCATTGATAGCCTTAGCTATCGCCTCTCTAAACTTTTCAAGCTCCTCGTCAGAAGAAAACTTCTCACCGACTCCCTCCTTTACAGTCTTTCTTTTATATACCAAAATAGGAGCCACAACATAGCCCGGATAAACAGGTGTCCCCTTAAATATTCCCTCCCCAGAGAGGGCTTCACCTTCCTCTACTTCAGTGGAGGCCTTACCTTTTCCCTCCTCCAACTCGCCGAAACCAGATTCTACAAGCTCCTTTAAAGCTCTCAACGCCTCCTCAGCATCTTCCCCTTCGGCAATTATCCTAATCCATTCACCTTTTTCCGCCGTCCCGTTAACTGCCATATCCATGATGCTTTTGGCATCAGCAGGTGGCTTTTTTGAAGTAATATTTTGAACGGTTATTTTAGATTTAAATTGGGAAGCAACTTGAACAAACAATGCTGCAGGACGTGCATGCAAACCAGAAGGATTTATAAGCTGAATCTCAACGCTTTTAACCCCCTCCTTTAAAGGAACCTCTTCAGGAGGGACTTCCTCTTCTTGGAGCTTCACCAAATTAACGCTTTCTGCCCTTTCCTTCACTTCCTCCAAAGATAGACCTTGGGCTGCAGCTGCCGCAGCAGCTACAGCCCCTTCAACCAGCGGAGCGTTACACAGCTTTATTTTTTTTCTTTTTTCCTCGGGTAGGTTTTCCAAGCACATCTGAGTTGTCATTATGGCACTTCCCAAATCCATAAGTACCAAGACGCCGTCTTCCGTATAAGCCTCGTTTATAGCATTGTATATCCTCTCATAACTCGTTCCCAAGCTCCCATCGTCAAATCCACCAGCAGCCTTTATAGGGACATCTTTACCTCCTGTCATTTGCTTGGCAAGCTCTACAACCCCTTCTGCCAATTTCTCACTGTGAGAAACGATTACAATCCCTACCATCTATTCCTCCCTCTGCCTCATCCTATACAGAGACAACCAGAAACCAACCCACGCAATAGGGAAAAGCACCATGCTATACCACTTATTAACCACATAAAACATGTATTCACTCCACACCAAAGGGACAACGAAAAGGATAATCGTTAACCACGTAGGCAATCTCCTTTTAGGCAATTTAATTTTAACCTCCCTTTTCCTCAACCACATCAAGCATGGCCTTAAAAAGTAGATATGAAGAGGTAGCTCCAGGGTCCTGATGCCCTATGCTCCTCTCCCCCAAGTAGCTCGCTCTTCCCTTCGTCGCCTTCATAGGTATGGTATTTTTCTTTCCCCGCTCAGCTGCCTCAACTGCAGATTGAAGCATCTCCTTAAGGGAAGCTCCCGCCCGGAGCTTCTCCTCAAAAGCTCTCAAAGCGGGAGCTATAGCATCTACCATCGTTTTTTCTCCCTCAGTAGCTTTACCACGAAGCTGAATCCCCTCCAAAGCAGCCTTCAATGCCTGATAAAGCTCCTCCGGTGCAATTTCCTCCTTCTTATCAAGAACCTTAGCCGCATACATAAAAGCTGTTCCATAAAGAGGACCTGCAGCTCCACCGACGGTCGATACCAAAGCCATCGAACAAGCTCTCAATATGGAACCTATATCCTTGTCTTTAACAGAATTTAAGGTTGACATTATCTTAGTGAAACCCCTATCCATATTGATGCCGTGGTCAGCATCTCCTATAGCTGAATCGAGTTGAGTAAGGTAATCCCTATTTTGCTTTATAAGATCCGCAGCCTTTTCAAGAAATTTTATTACATCTTCCTTTGTAATCCCCATAATCATCCCCCTTTAGATACCCCAGCGTAATCCAGGAGTCTTAACAGGCGCATCCCAAAGCTCCTTAAGCTCATCGTCAAGCTTAAGAAGCGTTATAGAAACTCCTTGCATTTCCAGGGAAGTTATGTACCTACCAATCAGCTTTCTCGCCACTTTTATTCCCTTTTGCTCGAGTATTTGATGAAGCTTTCTATATACAATGTATAGTTCGATATCAGGGGTTCCTCCCATGCTATTCACGAAAGCTAAAACCTCGTCTCCTGCTTTAAAAGGCAGGTCTTCGATAACAGCTTGAGCAAGCATCTCTGTAATCTCGTCCGCACTCTTAATTTTCATCCTTTGGCGTCCAGGCTCACCGTGAATACCGATACCTATTTCCATCTCATCCTCTGCAAGCTCAAACGTAGGTTTACCTGCAGCGGGAACCGTACAAGGAGTTAAAGCCATACCCATGCTTCTACCCCAGCTATTTACCTTCTTGCAAAGCTCCGCAAGTCTCTTAAGATCGTAGCCCTTTTCAGCAGCGGCACCACAGATTTTTTCTGCCAACACGGTGGTTCCAACCCCACGCCTTCCCTGGGTATATAAGCTATTCTCAACAGCTACATCATCATCTATTATAACACTTTCTACCTCTATTCCTTCGCCCTTTAACATATCAGCTGCCATCTCAAAGTTCATTATATCACCGCTGTAATTTTTAACTATGAAGAGTATACCAGCTCCGCCATCGACCTTTTTCGCTGCCTCGTACATCTGGTCGGGAGTGGGAGAAGTAAAAACCTCCCCCGGGCAAGCTGCGTCAAGCATACCGTAGCCAACAAATCCCACATGCATGGGCTCGTGTCCGCTACCCCCGCCAGATATTACCGCTACTTTACCTTTAACAGGCGCATCAGCACGGTATACAAAGTTAGGATTAAAGTTTACCTTAACAAGCTCCGGCCATGCCAAACCCAATCCCTCGAGAGATTCCTTAACAACATCTTCCGGCTTATTAATTAATTTTTTCATGGCTTACTCACTGCCTCCCTCTGCCTGCTGTTCAGGCTCAGGAAGATGAGGAGAAATGAAGATGTCATATAAGACTGCACCAAGAACTCCTCCAATAAGAGGCCCTATTATGGGGGCAACTAACCAGTAGGCACCATCAAATAACCCTTTAGTTCCAACGAGAGCGCCAAAAAGCCTCGGACCAAGGTCACGAGCAGGGTTTATCGCATAACCGCTTGGACCACCAAGATCAAGACCTATGACAGTAACCACGATGCCAACCATAAAGGGAGCAAGGTTAGCCTTTACACCAAGGTTTTTAGAGTCCGTGACGGCTAATACACCCAAAAGCAATACCATAGTCCCTATAATTTCCGCAATGGTAGCGTTACCCAACGAATAGCTACCCACAGCCTGAACCGCAGCTGCTCCTCCCCAGAAAGCTTTCTCAAAAACAGAACCGGGACCAGTACACCAAACATTGGGCATACCAGCAGCCTTAAGACCTTCATAGTAAACAAGGTATACACCTAAAGCACCAAAGAAGCCACCAAGAGTTTGAGCTATCCAGTAAGGAATAACCTTAGCCCATGAAAAACCTCTCTTCACAGCTAAGGCAAAGGTAACAGCGGGGTTAATATGAGCACCTGTAACTCCGCCAGCCACGTATACAGCTATTGCGACAGCGAATCCCCATCCGAAAGCTATGGTATTCCAGTTATAGGCTGGCGAAGCAAGTCTTGGAGCAAGCCCTACGTTTGCCACGACGCCGTCACCAAGAAGGCAGAGAAGGAACGTCCCAAAAAACTCCGCTGCCAACTCCCCACCAAGCGTGGGTTTCTTCATTTTAATACCCCCCTTTTAATTAGATTTTATACTTTTATCTAAATAGAAAGCCACACCTCTTTCTCAGAAGCGTGGCTTTCTCCATCCTCTGCCACCAAGTCCATATAACATTGTATAAATAAGATATTCCCTATCCATTCATAATAATATCAGCAAAACAGAATAAAGTCAAGATGAACTTTTACACCCCTTCCTAAGTGGGCAAGGATAGCAATTAGGTTTATGGGGACGACAAAACTCTCTTCCTATGAGTATCAACAACTTATGAGCCCTTAACCTCTCCTCTGGTGGAAAAATACTCATTAGTTTCAATCTAACAAATTCATAGCTATCTTTTTGATTTGACAAACCAAATCTTTTTACAACTCTCTCAATATGCCTATCGATTGCAAATGTTTCATTATATCCAAGATGAAGAAGTATAACATCTGCAGTCTTTGGACCTATACCATCAATACTCATTAAAGCTTTTCTTGGGTCCTCCTCACGAAGAACCTTTGTTAAATCTCCATCCCATAGCTCGGTAACTTTACGAGCAAGACTAAAGATAGCTTTGGCCTTGCTTTTCTTTAACCCTGAAAAGGAAATAGCCATCTCTAAATCTTCCACACTAAGCGAAAGGATTCTTTGAGGAGTAATTTCTCCAACCAACTTTTCTTTTAAGCAATTGAAAGCCTTAATAGCATTCATATCAGAAGTATTTTGCGAAAGAATAGTAGCCATAGCTATTTCAAAAGGATGAGAGGAAATCGAGCTTGAAAAAACCCCTTTTAAATCAAGCCCTTTAATAAGCTCTCTTAAGCTCATGGTTCCTTGAAAGCACCCTTAACCGGAGCCATTATTTTCATGACTATACCTAAAGAAACCAAATCTTGAAAAAACGAAGTCATTCTAATAACACCAAAGTTCAAAAACTTTACAGCCGCAAACTTTAAGACAAAGAGAACCATCATAAGCGCTTAAAATCTCTCCGCTCTCGTCGGTTACTGCTATAACAGGATGACCATCTCCGAAATAAGTATTCCAATTAACCAAAGAATTGTTACCAGAATAAAGCTCTATGCCCGTTATAATCCCGTTTCCTTCAACTGTGAGTTTCAATTGAAGATCAGGTTTAAGATCTTTTTTTAACTCTTCAGAATTCGAAACATAGTCTTTTACGCCGATCCCCAAAACAGTACACTCTTTAACATTAAGTGGAAATCTATAAATTTCCTTTTTCTGAACAGGAAAACTTATCTTCCCACCGTTAGAAAGCCAGAGAATAGCCTCGAATAAAAAATCTTCACTTGGTATTGTTTCAGGAACCGAAACATAAAGATCGAAACCACTATCTCCACTTACCGGAATATTTACGCTCCCCGAAGGGGAATTCAAAATCCTCCTTGATTTGTCCAAAACAGCTATACTTGGTACCCCATCACCAGGAATCGTATTCCATAAAATATTCTTCCCCTTACAGTATCCTCTTATCTCAATGGCAGTTATAGCAACTCCACTTCCCTCAAGTTCCATAAAGAATCTACCATCTCCATAACCATCAGGAGCGATAACCTCGGAAAGATCAACATGATCCTCATCTGAGATACCATAGAAAAGGATATTTTTAACTTTAAAGGCATGCCTTTCGGACAAAGCTGGCTTAAATTCCCAATTATAGAATTCTACACTTGATTGATACTCACCAACAGACTTAGCAAAGAAACCCACGTATTTCAGAAGACCTTCTCTAAGGTTAAGTTTACCAAGAAACTGCTAACTCTCGTTTAAATCCTCTTTAAAATAAAAACCGTATTCATCTCCGCTCTTTTCTACTTTTAAAAGGCCATTTCTAACCTTAAAGAGAACTTCAAAAAGAGGAGTTAAACCACACCTTTTAGGGAGACTCCCCTCAAGGGTTAACTTATCTTCATCACTGAGGCCGAAAAGAAGATGATAACTTTTAGACTCGCCACCATCCCAAAGAATTAAGCCAAAAGAAGTACCAGGACGCCTCTCTTGTACCTTAAACCAAGATATAAATTCCCAATCCCCCAAGGGCGCTTTCCTAACTAAAAAAGGAGCTCCTTTCTTTGTTCTACCCTTTCGATAGCAAAGACTAATATCTTGATGTGGACTTGAATATAAAAACAAACGATTAGAGGAATAAAAGCGGTAAGCATCATTACCCTCTGGATCGCTCCAGATCCAATCAAGAGCTTTTGCTTGAAGACTATCAAAAAGGCACAAAACAAGAACAACAATAAAAATCCTTTTCACCATGTCTATATCTTTTCGCAATTTAAATTATAACATAAAAAGGGCATCCCCCTTCTTAGTAAGAGGAATGCCCACAATATCAAAATCTAAGGCCAAATACCCCTTACCTTAGTTGCTTCAGCAACCTTACCTATGGCTAAAACATATGCTGCAGTTCTCATATCTATGTTATACTTCCTGTGAACTTCATACACAGCAAGGAAAGCATTAGTCATCATTCTATCAAGCTCTTCGTAAATTTTCTGAATAGGCCAATAATGCCCAGTCCTATTCTGGATCCACTCAAAATAAGAAACAGTAACTCCCCCCGCATTAGTTAAAATATCAGGCAAGCAAATAACACCTTTATCAAAAAGTATCTTATCTGCCTCAGGAGTAACTGGACCATTAGCCAGTTCGGAAATGAGCTTAGCTTTAATCCTTGGGGCATTCTCTTCTGTAATTACATTCTCAATAGCGGCTGGGACCAATATATCTACATTAAGTTCCAAAAGCTCCTCATTACTTATCTTATCACCATCAGGATAATTAGCAACAGTTCCAGTTTCATTAAGAACCTTTAAAAGTTTATCATGATCAAACCCGTTAGGATTGTATACTCCCCCTCCTATATCACTAACAGCTATAACCTTAAGCCCTAACAATTCCTTGTAGAGTTTATGAGCGAAGGAGCCTACATTACCAAACCCTTGGATAGCACATGTAGCTCCTTCCTTTATACCGAAAACCTTCATTGCCTCTCTCGTAACATAGGCGCCCCCTCTTGAGGTTGCATCCTTCCTACCCTCGGATCCTCCAAGAACCATAGGTTTACCTGTGTAAACGCCAGGCTCACTCCAACCCTTCACTTTCTCGTATGTATCTAAGAACCATGCCATTATCTGAGGATTTGTATTGACATCAGGTGCAGGAATATCATAATCAACACCCACAAAACGGGACACCGCAAGGGCATAAGCTCTACTTAACCTCTCAAGCTCTCCCTGAGACATCTCCTTAGGGTTACAAGCTATTCCGCCTTTTCCCCCACCATAAGGTAAGCCAACAACGGCACATTTCCAAGTCATCAAAACAGAGAGAGCCATCACATCATCAAGGGTTACTTGTGGATGATAACGAACACCACCTTTATACGGACCTAAAGCGTTATTATGGTGAGAACGATAAGCGCTGAAGACTTTTACTTTCCCGTCATCCATTCTAACAGAAAGATGCATAATGAGGGTTTCCTTAGGATACTTAAGCACCTCAAATAAATCATCTTCAACATTGGGAAGGTACGGTCTTGCCACTTCCATCTGCTTAATAACATTCTCAAATAAGCTAACCTTATGTTCACACATCCCCCCCACCTCCATATAGCCCTCCTCTTCTTTTTCTCACCTTACTAATCAACCGCCGCCCTACCTATTTCATATCCTATATTAAAAGCTCTAAGATTCTTATCCTCCGTACCTTGAGGTACCCTTGCAAGTATGGCTTTCTCAAAGGACTCCTTTTTAACTAAGCCCTCTATCAGAGCACATAGCACTCCTAAGGCTATTATATTGGCAAAAAGAGGAGTCCCAAAAGTATCCACACTTGTTTTTACTATTGGAAGATGTAAAAGCTTACCTTTGATTTGGGGTATCCTTTTAACAAAGAAATCATCAACTATAAGTATACCGCCTTCTTTTAAATCAATACTATGCTTATCTGCAGATTCTTGCGTTAAAGCTATAACTATATCAGGAAGAGTAACCTTAGGATAATCTATCTCCACATCACTTATAACTACTTCAGACTTGCTGGCTCCACCCCTTGCCTCAGGTCCATATGACTGAGTCTGAACTGCTCGTTTCCCCTCATAAATAGCCGCAGCCTCTCCAAGGATTATTCCTGCAAGAATTACCCCCTGCCCTCCAGCCCCCGAGAATCTAACTTCAAAACGCTCTATCATTTGGACATTCCCTCCCCAATAGCTGCCTTGCACAAGCTATGATAAAGCTCTGTATACTCTATCATCTCCTTATCCGCAAACTCTCCGATAACTATTTTACCCTCTAATTCTTCATCTGACATCTCCTTAGCTTTAGAAAGAGGGACACTATTATTCTTCAACCATTCCATCATTTCAACAGCTCCCCTGAGTCTATTTCTCCTTCCGAACTGGGTAGGACAGGTAGAGATAATCTCCACAAAGGAAAACCCTCTCTTTTGCAAAGCCTTCTTTATAAAGCTTTCCATCTGGGATATATGGAAAACCGTAGCCCTCGCCACATAAACAGCACCAGCGGCAACAGCAAGATTACACAAATCAAATTGACGTTCTATAAAACCATAGGGAGCCGTTGAGCCTCTAGCTCCATGAGGGGTAGTTGGAGAAGCCTGCCCGCCAGTCATCCCATAAATATAGTTATTCAACACTATTGCTGTAATATCTATGTTTCGTCTCGCAGCATGAATAAAGTGATTTCCACCTATAGCTGCACAATCGCCGTCTCCCATAACCGTTACCACTCTCAAATGAGGCTTAGCAAGCTTAATACCAGTTGCAAAAGCAAGTGCCCTACCATGCGTAGTATGAAGGGTATTAGCGTTAATATAACCTGGAATCCTGGAGGAACATCCTATTCCAGAAACTACCATAACCTCTTCCGGGTTATATCCCAGAGCGTCAAAGGCTCGTATAAGAGCATGAAAGGCTATACCATGCCCACAACCCGCACAGAATATATGAGGGAAAAGCCCCAATCTTAAAAATCGAGCAATATTCTCACGGGGCATCTCAGGCAACCTCCTTTACCTTCTCTAAAATTTGTTCGGGCGTAATTATTTCAGTGTCAAGTCTAATCAAGCTGTGAACCTCACATCTACCACCAACAACTCTCTCAACTTCTCTAACCATGAGCCCAGGGTTCATTTCAGGCACTATAATTGCCTTTACCTTCGAAGCTATCTTTTTCAAAGGTTCCTCCGGAAAGGGCCACAGTATAACAGGCCTAAACAGTCCAACCTTATAACCCAATTTGCGCGCTTCTCTTAAAGCGCCCATAGCAGACCTTGCAACACAACCAAAAGCTACTATGACAACCTCTGCATCTTCAAGTTCAAAGCTGGAGAATTTAACTAAAAGATCCTTCCCTTTTTCAAACTTCCTCAATAATCGTAAGTTCAAAGCCTCTATTTCCTTAGGGTCATTGGTCGGAAGTCCGTATTCATTATGAACGAGCCCTGTAACGTGAAAGCAATAACCTTCTCCGTATGCAGCCATCGGCGGGATATCGTCCTCGGGATCTGCTTCATAAGGCTTATAGTTCAAGGGAGAAGCTTTTGGCCTCTTTCTGTTATAGATTTTTACCTCACTATCCTCTGGGAGTTCGATTCTCTCCCTCATGTGGCCAACGACTTCATCGCTTAGAAGAACCACAGGGGTTCTAAAGCGCTCTGCAAGGTTAAAGGCTTCTATAGTAAGCTCAAAACATTCCTTCACGGAAGATGGAGAGAGAACAACAAGAGGAAATCCGCCATGGGTTCCCCATCTTGCCTGCATGAAATCTCCTTGAAAAGGCTTCGTAGGGGTACCTGTAGAGGGACCTCCCCTCTGAACATCAACTATAACAACTGGAACTTCAGCCATTATAGCAAAGCCTATGTTTTCCTGCTTCAAAGAAAACCCTGGTCCACTTGTAGCAGTCATACTTTTCAATCCCGCCAGGGATGCACCGATAGCCGCTGCAATACTCCCTATCTCATCTTCCATTTGTATAAAAATGCCCCCCACCTTGGGGAGCTCAGCGGAAAGTATTTCTGCTATCTCAGATGAAGGTGTTATAGGATAACCTGCGTAAAACTTAACACCAGCCATTATAGCCCCCATAGCGACTGCACGATTACCCTGCCAAAAAACAACCCTACCCAACCCTCTCCGCCTCCTCAACAATTATGGCAAAATCGGGACAGTAATTTTCACATCTCCTACAACCTATACAGTTTTCCTGATATTTAACCTCCGCCTTTAATCTCTCTCCCATAACAAGCACATTTTTGGGGCAAAAGGCTACACACAGACCACACCCCTTACACCATTTCTCATTTATCACAACCTTATATTGCCCCGCCACTCCCTATGACCCCCCTCTTGTCCTAACATTTGTTGCTTCTGTACTTTACATTATATACTTTCATGATAAAAGATTCAACCCGAAAAACAAAAATAAAAGGGGAACCTTTTAAAAGGTTC
>LGFB01000017.1 GCA_001508835.1 bacterium 42_11 | reverse complement strand
TCTTTAAGAGCTTTCTTAAAAGACGGGTCCCATTGGTAGTAGTCAAGACCGCATGCTTTCCCTTTATCAAGGGAGAGTTTTCCATTATCTCCGTGGGAGAGTTATCAAGGTCAAAACCAGCGATCTTTACCCCGCCCCTTTCCCCAATAAGAAGGGTTTCGGGATTCTCTCTTTTTATCCTTCTCGCCTCTCTAATAGAAGCGCTTACAAAGATTCGTTTCCCCCCACACGCGAAGAAGGTAACTATGGTAGAAGTGGCTCTTATAACATCAAGAGCTACCCAAAGATACCTCCCTTGCGGTAACTTCTCAGATATGGATGGAAGGACATAAATTTTCATTCATCATCCTCTCCTGAGCAAAGGAATGGCAACGGCCCCCAGAAGAAGTAATAAACCCATACTATTAAAGCGTGAACCGCTTACAGAACTACAACCCCCACCACACCACCAATCAAAATCAACTTTAACATAACGCGGGCCTGCCCATGTAGAGAGACCGTATTCATCCTCAACCTTGACATATATTTCATATTCTCCCTCCGACCAAACTTCATACCACAAACTATCCCCGTAGTCAGCTTCCATACCATCTACATACCAGGTATAGAAAACCCTATCCCCATCAGGGTCATAAGCTTCAACGCGACCTTTTATGACAGCATATTCATCGCAGTAATCTCCATAACAGTTATCCCAATAATCGTAGTAGTCTACCTCCACCCACCAGTCCGTTATTACAGGAGAACGATTTTGAGAATATGCTACCCCCAAGGGGGCAAATATTAACGTTAGGATAAGCAATAAAATGAAAGGGCTTCTATCTCTCAAATTACACCTCCTTTCTTCATTAACTCAAGAAGAACTTCAACCACTTTTTGAGCAAACTCCGGATCGTTAATGTTATAGTCAAGCTCATAAACAGGTATATGGGGCTTAAGATTGGACTTTATAGCTTCAAAACAGGCTCTATCGGCTTCCGGGTCCCAGAAAGGCCCTCCCGGGCTGTCAAGCATGGAAACTCCCTTAAGGGGAATAAGTATGGCCACAGGGCCTTTACTCTCATTAGCTGCCTTGGCTATCCATTCTCCTATCTTCTTATTCTCCTCCACATTCGTTCTAACCAAGGTGACATTAGGATTCCATTCGTAAATGTTTCTCGTTTTATAAGATTCAGGAAGGGTGTCTTTCGCCCAAAAGTTAATCATATCAACACAGCCAGGAACCAATACCGTTGGAACTCCCCTCCTTGCTGCAGCAAATAATCTGTCTTTACCGGCAGTAAGCACTCCACCGCCTATTTCATCAGCAAGCTCTGTCGTAGTTATATCAGCCACAGCCGAAACCAAACCCTCTTCTATGAGCATCTCCATCGTTTTCCCGCCGGTTCCCGTGGCGTGAAAAACCAAGATTTCGTAGCTATCACCTAAAAGCTCCTTAACCTTCTCAACACAGGGAGTGGTATTACCGAACATGCTTATAACTATCACGGGTTTTTCTGGAGCTTTCGCCATCTCTTCAGAAGCGCCATGCGAAAGCATACCCGCTAATGCTCCAACGGCATTTCTGTAAACTATTCTACTTATCCTATTTAAGCCAGCCACATCAACTATGGAGGGAATCATTATTATATCCTTCAATCCCACATAGCGGGAGACATCTCCGCCAGCTACAGTAGAAACCATGATCTTGGGAATACCTATGGGCAAAGTTTGCATAGCGGTTGTCGCTATAACCGTTCCCGCGCTTCCACCCATCCCCATTATGCCGTCTAATTTCCCTTCATCATAAAGCTTTTTAACAACCTCCTTAAGCCCTCTGGTCATTACCTCCATAGCCAGAGCCTTATCTTTCTTCGATTGGAGCTCCTCTATACTTACTCCGCCCGATTTAGCCACCTCGTCCCTCTTTATGTCCGGCTCAAAGAAGGGTGCACCCACTACACCAAAATCAACGACGATAGTATCGAAACCCATACCTCTAAGTAGGTCCCTGACATAGGCAAAATCCCGTCCTTTAGTATCAAGCGCTCCTACCAGAACAACCTTTTTAGCCATGACAACCACTCCTATCGAGCCAACTTCAGAGATTTAAAAGCTTCAACCTGAGATTTAATAGCCCTCTCCGTGGGAAGACGTTCTATGCTCGAAGCGCCAAAGAATCCCACCACCCCAGGCATCATAGCCAAAGCCTTACCCACATTCTCAGGCTCATCAAAAGGACCACCATGACATATAACCAAAATATCCTTGCGAACCCTTTTTGCCGCTTCAGCAATAGACATAACCTTTTCAACAGCCTGCTCAAGCGTCATAGCCACACCAGCGCCTATACTCCCCCCCGTGGTAAGCCCTACATGGGCTACTATCATATCGGCACCAGCTTTAACCATTTCAACAGCTTGGTCTTCATCAAAAACATAGGGAGTAGTAAACATGTCGAGCTCATGAGCTATTCTTATCATCTCTATCTCCTTATCGTATCCCATACCAGTAGCTTCAAGGTTAGCTCTAAAATTACCATCAATCAAACCAACGGTTGGGAAATTTTGAACACCAGAAAACCCCATCTCTTTAAGCTCTTTAAGAAAAACAGGCATAAGCCTAAAAGGATCAGTTCCACAAACTCCAGCCAAAACAGGGGTATTCTTGACCACGGGCAAAACTTCTCTTGCCATTTCTACCACTATTGCATTGGCATCACCATAAGGCATTAAACCTGCCAGTGAACCTCTTCCACCCATTCTAAAACGACCAGAGTTATATATGACTATAAGGTCTATGCCTCCAGCTTCCGCCATCTTAGCGGAAATTCCTGTCCCCGCTCCTCCCCCGATGATAGGCCTCCCTGCCTCAAGCTGTGCATGTAAACGAGCTAATATTTCCTCTCTTGTAAAACCTATCTTCAATTTCTGACACCTCCTTAACAGGATACTTTTTACAAACTTTATTATAAAACTTATTAAAAGGATAGGTCAACACTTAAGATGACAAGCTTTAAAATCATTGATAAAATATCTAAAGGATGAAAAAGTTTCTTTTGCTTTTGGGTGTTTTTATAGTTTCCTTCTCGGGAATAATGGTAAGAGTGAGCGAAAGCCAACCATCTGCTATAGCTTTTTATCGATGTATAATAGCTTCCTCACTATACCTTGTGGCCTTAAAGGGAAAGCTTAAAAGATTTGACACCAAAAAAGAAGCTCTACTCCTATCGGCGGGGATATTTTTGGCACTTCACTTTTATTTCTGGATAAGCTCTTTTGAACACACAACCGTTGCGGGAGCGGTCATCCCTTTGATGGTTCAACCTTTCGTGACATCGATAATAGCCTTTCTAATATTTGGAGAGAGAGTAAATAAAAGGCAGGTTTTCGCCACTTTATTGGTCCTCGTGGGAATTACCACTATGATTTTTCTTGACGCCAAAACTTCTTTAAGGCTTTCCCTTGGGGACATACTTTCACTGGTGGGAACCCTTTTCCTCTGTGGATTCATAATAATCGGGAGATATATTATACCCAAAATTGGAACGCTAAATTTCAACACAAGGAGTTACATTATCGCAAGCCTTGTCTTATTAATAGCAAACCACCAAACGGTACTTCAGCCTTTTCCAATCAGAGAATGGCTCATTTTTCTGGGACTCGGAGGAGGATGCTCCTTCTTAGGTTATACCCTCATAAACAACTCTCTGAAGTTCTTCAAAGCGGGCATAATAGCGATGGCCTTGGTAGGGGAACCCGTATTAAGCATAATATGGTCGTGGATATTATTAGAGGAACATATAACGATTCCTCAAGCTCTGGGGCTCTTCACATCTATCTTAGGTATGACAATGTTTTTTAGGTCTAAGTTTTAACCTCTCTATCATGAGCTTCACTTTTTCCCTAAGCTCCTCTAAGTCACCATCGTTATAAATCACATAATGAGCCATTCTTTCTTTTTCCTCTACAGGAAGTTGATTTTTAATTCTATCCTTTATCTCCTCTTCCGTCCAGCCCCTGAATCTCCTCAATCGTTCAAAAACGGCTTCAGCAGGAGCAGATACTACTACAATGATATCTACTTCGTAAGTGCCGCCCGACTCCAAAAGTAGCGGAATCTCAGCGACGAGGTCTTCTCCACTCCTTCTGGCCTCGCTTATCTTGAACCTTATTATCTCCCTTACAAAGGGATGAATTAGCGAATTCAAAAACTCTAATTTCTCTTTATTTTTAAAAACGATGTTCGCCAATACTTTTCTATTAACCTCTCCAGTCTCGTCGAATATGCCTTCTCCAAAAACTTCCCTGAGCTTTGCCTTTATATTCTCACTTCTAAGAAGCTCATGAACCACCTCGTCAGCGCTGATTACACTTATACAATGCTCTTTTAGAATCTTTAATACCTCGCTCTTCCCACAACCGAGCCCACCAGTTAACCCAACTATCATATATAATCCTCCACAACCACCCTGTAAAGGGGGTTAATTTCATCCACAAACATGGAAAGGGCATTAGAGAAGGTTGAACCATATATCCTCCTTCTTCTGGAAGCGGTCATATATAGCCTGTCCTTGGCTCTCGTCATACCAACATAGCAAAGCCTTCTTTCCTCCTCAAGCTCGGCATGATTATTAAAGCTTCTATAAAGCGGGAAAAGCCCCTGTTCCATCCCTACCATAAAAACCACCGGGAACTCCAACCCCTTTGAGGCATGAAGAGTAAGAAAGTTTACAGCGTCTTCGTCCTCCCTCCTTAAATCCTGGTCAGTATAAAGAGCCATCTTGTCAAGAAAGGCTTCAAGAGTAAGGTCTTTCTCCTCATCTTCCAAGCGAGATATGACCGTCAAAAGCTCCTCAAGATTTCTTATTCTATCTTCTCCCTCTTCTCCAAGAGAGCGAAGCATATCAAGATAACCGCTTTTTTCAAGAACCTCAGTAAAAAGCTCTTTTACAGACATACTGTAAACCTTTTCCCTTAGGCCATCTATCAATTCGGCGAAGGAAAGCAAAGCGTCTGAGATTTTCCCTTTTGCAGGGAACGTTCTTACTCCCTCCCATATAGTTAGGTCATTGTTTAATATATACTCCCGCAAGGAAAGTATCGTCCTTTTACCCACTCCCCTTGAGGGGGTTAATAAGGCCCTTTCAAGGCTCATTATATCCTTAGGCATGATAAGAATCCTCAAATAAGCAATGGCATCCTTTATCTCCTTTCTCTCATAAAACCGAATCCCATGCACAACCTTATAAGGCAAGCCGTGCTTAATGAAAACCTCCTCGTAAAACCTAGATTGGGCGTTAGTTCTGTAAAGTAAGGCTATATCTTTATAAGCATATCCGCTCTTTCTAAGCGAAAATATCTCATCTACAATAAAAGCTCCTTCATCAAAATCTGTTTGTCCCACATAAACCACTACCGGCTTTCCTCTCCCCCTTTCCGCTTTAAGCTTTTTAGGATACCTACTTTGGTTATTAGCTATTACACTGTTCGCTGCTTCAAGAATAGACAAAGTTGAACGATAGTTCTGTTCAAGATACACTATCTTAGCATCCGGGAAATCTTCCTTAAAACTGAGTATTATACCGGGGTCAGCTCCTCTCCAGCTGTATATAGATTGGTCAGGGTCTCCAACGGCGGTCAACTTTCTCGTCCCAGAGGATATAATCTTCGCCAACAGAAATTGCGGTTTATTTATATCCTGATACTCATCTACAAGAACATACTTAAACCTGCTTGTATACTTTGACCTTATGTAACCGTCCATAAGAAGCCTCAGGGGCTCGATAAGAAGGTCGTCAAAGTCAACAGCATGAAGGGCTTTTTTTCTTTTCTCGTATTCAAAATAGATATCAGCTAACACCTTATCCTTAGGGATATATGGAGTAAACTCTTCTGGAGAAACCATGGAGCTCTTAAGGTAGCTAATTTTAGACACACAATATTGAGGAGTGAGTCCATCAACCTTCGGGGAGACATCCTTCATTATCTCCTTTATCAAAGCCTCTCTATCATCTTCATCCAATACCGAACCTTTAAACCCTTCCATTCTTAAAAGTCTCAAACCGAAAGAATGAAATGTAGAAAGTATCAAGCCCTCTACATCACCATTAAAAAGCTTTCTCACCCTTTCCTTCATCTCTAAAGCGGCCTTATTCGTAAAAGTAACAGCTAATATCTCTTCTGGATAGGCAATTCTCTCCGAAAGAAGATAGGCTATTTTATAGGTTATAACCCTTGTCTTACCACTACCGGCTCCCGCCAAAACTAAGAGAGGCCCTTCGGTGTAAAGAACAGCTTCCCTTTGTGATGGATTTAGATCATCAAGAAAGGTCGTATACCTCTGGCGCTCTATCATTGAACACGGGAATAAGACTCCTTACCTCCTTTACCTTCTCCAAATCTATTTCCGCCAAAATGGCTGTCTCCATATCGCATCCACCAGCTATTAAATCTCCCCAAGGGTCGAACACAAAAGAACCACCGCTAAAGAGCAGGTCTCCCTCTTTACCGCATCTGTTAACTCCAACTACATAACATTCGTTCTCAACCGCCCTTGCCTGGAGAAGTAGCTTCCAATGAACCAATCGGGCTGCTGGCCACTGCGCAGGAACAAAGATAACTTCAGCCCCTTTTAAGGCTAAGGTCCGAGCAAGCTCTGGAAATCTCAGGTCATAGCAAATCATCAAACCACATTTTATACCATCAAGCTCAAATAAACAAATCTCGTTTCCCCGAGCAAAAGTCCTGTCCTCACCCATTAATCCAAAAAGGTGAACTTTACGATAAATTCCCAGAAGTTTTCCTTCTCTATTGAATACAAAAGAGGTATTGTATATGTTACCCTTTTCAAAAAAGGGAATGCTCCCACCCACTACATTTACATTATACTGAACAGCGATATCCATTAAAAACTTCAACGTCTTCGGGTTCTCGATAGGAGCTAAATCTTTCAGGTTCTTTATATCATAGCTTGTATCCCACATCTCAGGAAGAACAATCACATCAGGATTTTTGCCCTTGATCCTTTCAAGTAACGCTCTAACTTTATTCCTGTTTGCCTCAGGGTCCCCCAATTTAACATCGAATTGAAACAAAGCAACCCGCAACACATTTGTCACCTCCCCCTTAACCATGTTCAAGGTTATTATAACATCTATATTAATGAAATGCAGTACTCGTGAACCTCTAAAACAAATTAACTTAATAAAGAAGTGAATTTAACACAAGTGATATTTTTTGTAATATTTTTAAACTTTATATAGACACTTTTAATAGGCTATGGTATAATCTGGCCTGTCGTGTGGAAAAGGGTTAAAGCTGGGATCGGAACAAGGATTACAATACTAACTATCATAATCGTCGTCGTTTTCGCCCTTTCAGGCGTTCTGGAGATGAAGCTCCTTGAGAAAGGGAGAGAGACGATCGACTTCCTTTCCGCAGAAAGATTTACCCTTAATCACTTAAGGTTCCTTTCAAACTCTCTTGATGAGCTTCAGCGAGACTTTGAGATAGTTGCCTCCATAGGACAAGGGTGGATTCCCATCGCCGAAGAAAGAATTAACCTTATAAAGGAGTCTCTTGAGAGCTTAAGAAATACTAAACATGTTAAAGCGAGGATTTTCGAATCCTTCTCAGAGTTAAGAAAAAATTTTTCCGAATTTAAAAAATCCTCTAACTTCAAAAAACTCGAAGAGTGCGTAAAACTTGCAGGATACGCTTCGATGCTTCTCAAACAGACAGCAAGGGAAGTCGAGTTTGAAATCACCACAGCAGAAATAAATCTTAAAAACCTATTACAAGATTCTCAAAGAAAAGGATGGACGCTATACCTTACAGGTTTACCCGTGATTATAATTTTCGCTTATTTAATAATAAAGGAGAACAAAAGAACCAATCTATCCCTTATAAACTATCTTAAAGAAATCGCCATCCAAGTTAGAAAAGGCGTTTTCCCCATTAGCACGCATCCCCTCATTCTAAAGCTACCAGAAGGGGAAACCCTCGCAAGCTACATTAATGAACTAATTGAACGCATAAACGAAAGTATGAGAAAGATGAAAGAGCTAAGCGAAGCGAAAACATCCTTTTTATCAATAGCCTCACACGAACTTAAGACGCCCCTCACTTCAATTTTGGGGTTTTCAGAAGTCCTCTTAGACAGGGAAAACCTTACGTGGGAAGAAAGAAAATACCTAAACATAATAAAAGAAGAAGCCCAAAGACTGTCTAACATAGTAGAGAGAATGCTTGCCTACATAAGGCTAAACTCCAGAGTCGATATAAAACCGATAGACATTAGATATGTGATAAACGCCACAAAAGAGGGCCTTGAAAATGAAGCGAAAAGAAAAGGGATTAAATTGAAAGTAGAAATACCAGATAAGGAGGTCAAGGTCGAAACAGATAGAGAAAGATTGGAAATCGCGCTTAGGGAAATCTTGGATAACGCCATTAAGTTTACGGAAGTAGGAGAAATAAAGGTATCCCTTAAAGAATCAAAGGATCGGATTTTAATCGAGATAGAGGATAGTGGTCCAGGAATAGATGAAAAAAAGAAGGAAAGCATTGTTGAGCTTTTCACGCAAGGAGAAGGCTTCATTAATAGAAAGCATGAAGGCTTAGGATTAGGCCTACCTTTAGCTATCAAAGCTTTAAATGGAATAGGAACGCTCTCTTTTGAAAGCACGGGAAAGGGAAGCAAATTTTATATTAAGATTTTCAAGGATATTGAAAATTCCCAGAAATACGATATGATAAAAGATGATGATTCACTTTAGAAGGAGAAAGTTGTAAACATCCCTCAGGAGGTGGAAGACTTGGTGAGTTTAGCAAAAAAGCTTGCCTCCATTGAACCTTCTGCAACATTAGCCATAACTGCGTTGGCTGGAAAGATGAAAAGGGAAGGAAAGGATGTTATAAGTCTTTCGGCGGGAGAACCCGATTTTCCAACCCCACGTAACATAAAAGATGAAGCTATAAGAGCAATTGAGGAAGACTTCACTCACTACACCCCCGCAGCTGGCATACCGGAACTTAAGGAAGCTATTGCTGAAAACTTTGAAAAAGCTTGGGGAGTAAAGTATGACCCTAAGGAGGTTATTATATCGAACGGAGCGAAACATGTCATATTCAACGCAATCTTTGCTCTATGCGACGAAGGTGACGAAGTAATAGTAATAACTCCTGCATGGGTTAGCTATATAGACCAAATAAAACTCGCAGGTGGAAAACCGGTCATAGTGGAAACAAAAGAGGAAAACGATTTTATACCTGATCCCAAGGATATTGAGAAGAAAATAACAAATAGGACGAAAGCGATAATAATAAACAGTCCGCACAATCCCACAGGAACTGTTTATCCCAAAGAAGTTTTGATAGAAATAGCAAGGCTATCCATGTCAAAAGGGGTATTGATAATAAGCGACGAAGTATATGATAAACTCTCTTATGAAGAAGAAAGCGTTCCATTAGTTCACCTTATACCCGAAGCTAAAGACCATATTCTCACTGTAAACGCTGCTTCAAAAACATATGCTATGACGGGATGGAGAATTGGATGGGGATTGGGACCGGAAAACTTAATTAAAGCTATGGGGGTAATTCAGGGGCACATGACTTCAAATCCGTGTTCTATCTCTCAAAGGGCAGCCTTGGAAGCTATAAGAGGACCCCAAGAAAAGGTGAGCGAAATGATAAGGGAATTTAAGGAACGTCGAAATCTCATCTGTTCTCTTCTTGAAAAAACGCCATACATAAGCTTTAAGAAACCTAAAGGAGCATTTTATCTCTTCGTAAACGTCCAAAAGGCATTAGGCATGAAATATAGAGACGAAATAATAGATGATGACATATCCTTTACAAGGAAACTGCTTGAGGAAAAATTTGTAGCTTTAGTCCCGGGAACAGCCTTTGCTGCCCCCGGATATATCAGAATTTCCTACGCGGCTTCAAGAAGAGACATAGAAGAGGCTTGCAAGAGGATAAAAGAATTTGTAGAAAACTTAGTCTAAGAAATCTTTTAGTCTCTTACTACGCGTAGGATGTCTTAACTTCCTTAAAGCCTTGGCTTCTATCTGCCTTATTCTTTCTCTTGTAACTCCGAAGCGCTTCCCTACCTCTTCTAAAGTGGAAGGTTTTCCATCTTCAAGACCAAATCGGAGCTTCAATACCTCCCTTTCTCTCTTGGAAAGGGTGTTTAATATGCTTTCAAGCTGTTCCTTCAAGAGCTGTTTTGCAGCAGCTTCAGAAGGAGAGGGAATGTTTTTCTCTTCAACAAAATCACCAAGATGGCTATCCTCTTCTTCCCCTATCGGAGTTTCTAACGATATAGGTTCTTGAGCAATTTTAAGTATTTCTTCTATCTTCTCCGGCGGCATATCCATAGCCTCAGCTATCTCCTCTATTGTAGGTTCTCTACCAAGCTCTTGCACAAGCTGCCTTGAAATCCTCGTAAGCTTATTTATCGTTTCCACCATGTGAACAGGAATTCTGATGGTTCTTGCCTGATCCGCTATAGCCCTGGTTATAGCTTGCCTAATCCACCATGTAGCATAGGTGCTAAACTTATAACCTTTCCTCCAATCAAATTTCTCTACAGCCCTTATCAAACCCAAATTGCCTTCCTGTATAAGGTCCAAAAAGAGCAATCCCCTACCGATATACTTTTTAGCAATGCTCACAACAAGCCTCAAGTTGGACTCTATCAGCTTTTTCTTAGCTTCCATATCCCCTTGCTCCATTCTCTTCGCGAGCTCCACTTCCTCCTCCGCCGTCAAAAGGGGTATCTTTCCAATCTCCTTGAGATACATTCTAACCGGGTCGTCTAAAGCCACCTCTTCTCCTATTTCCAAGTCTAGATCTTCTGCCTCTCCTATTCCTTCCTCCTCGCCCCTCTTTTCTGAAGCTCCCTTAACCTTTTCATAGGTCTCTGGTGAGTCAACAACATCTATACCCATCTCCATCAGGTTGACATAGATATCATCTAAGTCGTTAGGAGAAATAGTATTTTTACCTAAAAGCTCATCTATATCATCATAGGTAACATAGCCTCTATCCTTACCTTCTTCTAAAAGGGCCTTAACTATATCAATTTTCTTAGAAAGATCGTTTCCCATTACCAAAACACCTCCCCCTTCGGAACTCCTTCAAAAGATTCAAAT
Source organism: bacterium 42_11 (assembly GCA_001508835.1). GTDB lineage: Bacteria > Synergistota > GBS-1 > GBS-1 > GBS-1 > 42-11. Next base: position 1,089 of record LGFB01000017.1, on the reverse strand, counting down.
ACTCGTTATATAAGGACGGAGGAAGTGAACCATTCCTTTTTAGCATCTCTTCAAGTTCATCGATCCTTCTTTTAATCTTGCGAGATAACAACGTTTTCAACAGCTCCTCAAAGTAAAGCCCTACTTTTTCCTCTTCACAGGGAAGTTCTCTTAAAATCAAGTAAGATACTGTGCTACTTTGTTCTCCACCCCTCTCTTCAGCTTCCTCCATTATTCTATATTCGCTATACCCTTCCAAAATCCTCTCTACCACCCACCTTATTTTTTCATCTTCAAACAGCTCCAACCCGCCATATCCTATAAGCTTATCTTTGAGCTCAGGATAGTTAATTAAAACCAGGACTGCATCCTCCTCAGCCCTTTGGAACCCATCTTTTGAGGGTAATCGTGGAAGCGAAACCCCCTTTCTCCCTCTTCTAAGTCTGGATCGCAGGGCTTTTTCTACAACGCTTTCTGATACACCCAGCCTTTCTGAAAGCTTAGGTAGAACGAGAAGCCTGTCAACCTCAGAAAGTTCCATCAGAAAGTCTACTCCCCTTTTAAGAACCTCTCTCTTACTATCCATGCTTGACGGTTCATAATCCCTAAATATAATGTCTAACCTGAAATCCCAAAAACTACGCGCATTCTCAATAAGAGAGTTAAAGGCCTCGCTTCCATATTTGGCAACAAAATCATCAGGATCCATACCTTTTGGCATATCTAAAACCTTAACCTTAAGTCCCTTACTAACGAGAAGGGAAATTCCCCTTACAGTAGCAGACTCACCGGCAGCATCTGCATCATAAGCTATAAACACGTTACTAACATGGCGAGCTATCAAGTTGGCCTGAGCTTCAGTAAGAGAAGTGCCCAAGGAAGCCACAGCAAAGCGAATACCTGCCTGATACAATCTAATCATATCCATGTAGCCTTCAACCAGTATTAAACTATCGAATTCTTTAGCGAAAGGTAAAGCTTTATCAATACCAAAGAGCATCCTCTTTTTACTGAAAACGATGGTTTCAGGAGAGTTTAAATACTTAGGCTCCTCATTTTGAAGGCTTCTTCCTCCAAAACCAAGAACCCTTCCCCGCTCATCACATATAG
>LGFB01000016.1 GCA_001508835.1 bacterium 42_11 | reverse complement strand
AAGTTTTACTTCTGAAGCCGGACTCCATCCATTCTCCCTGGCTTGAAGGATGGCCTTTTCGACAGAGACTATTACCTCCCCCAATATAGCGAAGGGAGCTTTTTTATCAAACTCATCTACCATAGGAAAGGCCAATACATCTGTGGTCCCCTCTCTTCCAGTGTAGGCTCGATTTAACGGCACCATTTCCTCATCGTCCACGAAAACCAGACTTACCTTTAGCTTTGACAAAGGGATGTCACCTTTATATTCGGAACTTATTACCTTACGAGCCGTTTCCCTGATTTCTTTCTGTGATAGCTTCACCTTCCTTAAGAGCTTCTTTGGGTCGTTTATTAGGACTTTCATTTTCCTTTCCTCCTTCTGGATATTCTATCCTCGAGTGATACATACCCCTTAGTACTTTAACGAAAGCATGGACTATTCTTTCAAGGTCCCTAAAAGATAAAGGCGATTCAGAAAGCTGTCCATCCTCAACCTTCGTTTTAATGGTTTCCCTCACAACTCCCTCAAGCCTCGAGGGGGTAAAATCTGATAGAGAACGTGCCATAGCCTCGACAGAATCAGCAAGCATAACTATCGCCGCCTCTTTGGTTTGCGGTTTAGGCCCAGGATACCTAAAGTCATCAGGGTTAACTTCGTCTCCCTTCTCTTCCTTAGCTTTATGATAGAAATAAGAAACTATGGTTGTGCCATGATGCTGAATTATAATATCAATTATCTGCTGTGGCAGTCCATATTCTTTTGCCAGCTCCACGCTATCCTTAACATGAGAAACTATAACAAGCATACTCAAACTTGGTTTAATCCTGGCATGATAATTCTCCTGATCCATTTGATTTTCAACAAAAAGATGCGGTCTCTTTAGCTTGCCTATATCATGGTAATAAGCACCAACTCTGGCCAAAAGAGAATCCGCACCTACTTCTTCAGCTGCTGCTTCCGCAAGATTAGCAACCAAAAGACTATGGTGATAGGTACCAGGAGCTTCTACTTGAAGCCTCTTTAAAAGAGGATGAGAAGGGTCAGCAAGCTCTAAAAGCTTTAGGGGAGAGACCAGCTCAAACAGATTTTCAATATAGGGCATGCTTCCAACAACGACAATGCTTGAAACTATCCCATTTAAGAAGCCTAAAAGGATGGTAGTCAATAAATCTAAAAGAGGAAGGCTTATAAATAATCCCATCGCAAGCAAAGCCAAAGCATTAACAAAACCCATAAGTAGCCCAGCCCTTATCAAAGTGCTCCTCTGCCTTATTTTTTTAAGTCCCATAACAGCCACAGTTCCACCAAAAACTCCTAATACGAAAGGTATGAAACCAGCTTCTTTGAACAAGCTCGTCGCAAACCCCAAAAGCCAAGTAGCAAATATAGCAAATCTTGAACAGAACAAAACGGAGTAGGATATGGAAATTATCCCTATTGGAGCCAACGCAGGTGAAAAAGGAATCAAAAGCTTTGATATCAGAAAAAGCAAAACGACCGAAAATAGTAAGAAGTACAATAACCCCGTGTTGTCCAGCTTTTCAAGGTACCATTCTCTCATATAAAAGTATATAAGTAAGCTTATCAAAATGGAAATCACAGCCAATCCGAACAATCGAAGCAAGACTTTGCCTTTAGAAAACCCAAGAGCATCAAGAACTATCAAATGTTCCCTACTTAAAGGCTCTCCCTTACGAACCACAACCTCACCACGGTGTACCTTTATAACGACAGGAGCCATCTCCCTCATTAGTAACTGTTTTTGCTTTTCTGTCTCAGCCTCGTCCAAAATCACATTAGGTTTAACTTCTCTCAACAGAAAGTCCTTCAGCTCTAACAGCACTTCATCCCTAACCCCTAAATCCTTCAAATAGGTTAAAACTCTATCTATAACTGAGGAGAGGCTCTTCTCGTCAATCCCTTTTTCATATTCATCAGCCAAAATCTTCAAAAACTGATCTTTATACTCCGTAGGAAGAAACTCAAAAGAGGAAAGCTTTTCTCTAAGAGTATCTAAAACTTCCTTAGTAACACGCTCATCTTTAACAAAAACGGCTTTGATTCTTGAGACTGCCCTCTCCCTTACCTTACGAGTTTCCTCTTCATCCACTACCTCAATATCTCTGTAAGCCACTATATCAAAGGGAGCTTTCTCGCCAATCTTAGGGGAAAAAGAGAGAACGGGCAGCCAATCCCAAGAAAGCATAAGAAAAATTGCAAGACCTATGCCTCCAAAAATCAGGTTTATAGTTAACCTTCTCCTAAATAGGTTAAATATTTCAAACACTTTCTTGCTCTTACCGTTCTCTCTCTTTCGATTCATTCTCTCTTCTTGCTTCATACTCTTCATAGGCTTTAACTATCTTCTGAACAAGCTCATGCCTCACCACGTCTTGTTCAGTAAGATAGACAAAAGCTATTCCTCCTATCCCAACAAGGATATCTCGGACCTCCACGAGACCTGACCTCTTATTAGGCAAATCTATTTGCGTTATATCACCAGTTATTACCATTTTAGAACCAAAACCCAACCTCGTTAAAAACATCTTCATCTGTTCAGGCGTAGCGTTCTGCGCCTCATCGAGAATAACAAAAGCATCGTTCAACGTTCGGCCTCGCATATAAGCTAATGGAGCTATTTCTATGGCACCGCTTTCCAAAAGCTTCTGAAACTTATCCATATCAAGCATTTCATAGAGAGCATCATAAAGCGGTCTCAAATAGGGTTCTATCTTCTCTTTCAGGTCGCCGGGGAGAAAACCAAGTTTCTCCCCAGCCTCTACAGCAGGTCTAACGAGAATTATCCTTCCCACTTTCCTACTCTGGAGATAAGAAACAGCCATCGCTACTGCAAGGTAAGTCTTGCCAGTTCCTGCAGGACCGATGGCAAAAGTTATATCGTTTTCTTTCACCGCTTCAACATATTTCTTCTGACCCAAAGTCTTAGGCTTTATAACTTTTCCTCTAACCGTAATATGGATAACATCTTGGTAGAGTTCCCCCAACTTAAGATCTCCACCCTGCTTAAGCATCCTAACGCTATATTTAAGTTCCTTTAAACTTATAGGGTGCCCCTTTCTGGCTATCTCCATCATTTCCTGAAAGAGAACCCCAGCCTTTCTCACCGAATCCTCGTCGTTTCCCACCATAACAAGCTCATTACCTCTGGGAAGGATCTTTACGTTGAAGCTCTTTTCAACAAACTTCAGGTTTTCATCTTCCTTGCCAGCTACATTTATCATAACAGCATGATTATCCGCTAAAAACCTCAACTCTAACTTGGATCCACTCACTACCCCTTTATCACCCCCTAAACAGATTCAACACGAGTTACCTCAGGAACATGCTTCTTTATTGTAGACTCCACCATTGCTTTCAAGGTAAGCTGTGCAAATGGGCAAGCGCCACATTGTCCCGTAAGCTTAACTTTAACCACACCATCTTCCTCAACACTCACAAGCTCAGCCCTACCACCCTCCATGGCAAGATAGGGATTAACCATTTTTTCCAAAACTTCTTTTACCTTACTTTCAATTTCCATCTTGTAATTAACCTCCTTTTTCATACAGGATATGCGTATTCGTCGATAGGGCTTTCAAAGCCCAGATCGATCTTAAACTTCCTTGCGTATTTCCTTCTGAGAAAATCAAGAGCTATCTGCGGGAAAAGGGCATAAGTTAAAACATCCTCTGGCTCTGCTGCCAATACACCAAGCTCCTTCCTGCACTTATCTAAGATGGGTTCAAGAAGATCGCCGGGTCTACAATCTATAGGTTCTTCATCACCTATAGCCTTCTTTTTAACCTCAGGATCAATTGGTGCCGGCGGTCTGCCATATAGTCCCTTAATATAATCTCTTATCTCCTTTGGAATAATCTTGTACCTCTCCCCCAAAAGAACATTAAGCGTAGCCTGTGTTCCCACAAGTTGACTTGTGGGAGTAACCAATGGAGGATACCCAAGCTCCTTCCTAACTCTGGGAACTTCTTCGAGAACTTCCTTTAGCTTGTGCAATGCATTTTGCTCCTTAAGCTGATTTATAAAGTTAGAATACATACCGCCAGGTATCTGATAAACCAATACATTAACATCTACAGTAATATCGGGAAGCAAATGCTTATAACGCTCTCTTACCTTTTTAAGATAATCTGACAGGTCAATCAAGTAGTTAAGCTCTATACCAGTATCATAGCCCATCTCGTTTAAAACATAAATGAGAGTTTCCGTAGGTGGATGAGATGTCCCCATAGAGAAGGGAGACATGGCTGTGTCAATGGCATCGGCACCAGCCTCAACAGCCTTAAGTAAAGCCATGGAAGCCATACCACTTGTGTAGTGAGAGTGAACCTGAACGGGAATATCATACTTCTCTTTTATGGCCTTAACAAGCTCGTATGCCGCCTTAGGAGAAAGCAAACCTGCCATATCCTTTATACATATAGAATCGGCCCCTAATTCTACCATATCCCTAACCATTTCTAAGTACTTTTCAAGAGTGTGAACAGGCGAAACAGTATAACTTATAGCAAGTTGAGCATGCGCCCCTGCTTTCTTAACGGCTTCAACCGCTACTTCCATATTCCGAACGTCATTCAAGGCATCGAAAATTCTAAATATGTCTATTCCGTTTATAGCCGCTCTCTCGACAAACTCTCTAACAACATCATCAGGATAATTCCTATAACCAACAACATTTTGCCCCCTTAAAAGCATTTGCAACGGCGTCTTTTTAAATTTCCTTTTAAGCTCTCTGAGCCTTTCCCATGGGTCCTCGTCCAGATATCGTATGCAAGTATCAAAGGTAGCCCCACCCCATACCTCAACAGAGTGAAAGCCAACTTCATCCATAGCCTCTGCTATAGGTAGCATATCCTCGGTTCTCATTCTCGTGGCTATCAAAGATTGATGCCCATCTCTCAATGTTAAATCAGTTATCCCTATCTTTCTCCCCCCTACCAATTTACAACACCTCTCCTTTCTTCGATTCTTCCCACAACGCTTCCATCTCCTCAAGAGAAAAGGAGGAAAGAGGCTTCCCTTGTTCGCGAGCCTTCTCCTCTATGTATGAAAACCTCCGCTTAAACTTTTCATTTACATTATGTAAAGCTAACTCAGGGTTAACCCCCATAAACCTTGCCAGATTAACGATAGCAAAAAGTAAATCTCCAAGCTCCTCTTCCATCTTCCTCGCATCACCACTATGATAAGCCTCCTTAAGCTCTTTCCATTCCTCTTCCACCTTCTTCATAACATCTTCGGTCCTTTCCCAGTCAAATCCAACCCTTCTCGCTCTCTCTTGAAGTTCATAAGCTCTAAGCAATGCGGGGATATGTAAAGGAACGCCATCAAGAATAGATTTCTTGTTTTTTTCCTCCTTTTTCATTCTCTCCCAATTCAACAGAACCTCATCAGCATCTTTAAAATTCTCCTTACCAAAGACATGGGGATGCCTATTAATAAGCTTTTCACTTATGGTTTCTATAACATCCTTAATATCAAACAAACCTTCCTCTTTAGTTATTTGTGCTTGAAAAACCACCTGAAGGAGAAGATCCCCTAATTCCTCCTTCAGAGAAACATAATCTCTCCTTTTTACGGCATCCACAACTTCGTAAGTCTCCTCAAGAAGATAAGAGAGCAAGCTTTCAAGGGTCTGTTTTTTATCCCAAGGACATCCATTTTCTCCTCGAAGCATTTCCATTATGCCAAGCAAGCGTTCAAATTCTTTTCCTGCCATCCATCCCTCATCTCCTTAAGTCTGGACAAAATTTCATTCAAGAGCTTCTCTGCCAAAGAAAGAGAGATACCCTTTCTTTCAAACCGCGTATTAAAACAAGAAAAGCCAAAAGAAGAAAGAAAAGCTTTAGCTTCTGAACTTTTCCCCCAAATAACGGGGTGAAGTAGTATCAAAAGTCTACCATTTCGGTATGATATTTCAGAAATACCAGCCTCTTGAGCCATCACCTTAAATTTAACGGTCTTCAAAAGATTAGACACAGTAATCGGAATATCTCCGTATCTTTCCTTAAGCTCCATCTCAAAGTCTTTAAGTTCTTGGATATTATTTAAGCTAATCAATCTTCTATAGTAATATAGCCTTTCCTCCTCATCCTCCACATAATCCGAAGGAATGTAAGCATCTATCCCAAGATCGACCTTAGAAGATAAAACCCTTGGTAAATCTCCTTTAAGAAAAGCTATCGTCTCTTCAAGCATCTTACAATACAAATGAAAGCCAACAGAACTTACGAAACCGTGTTGCTCTGGACCAAGGATGTTTCCAACTCCTCTTATCTGCATATCTCTTAAAGCAAGCCTTAAAGACGAGCCAAGCTCTCCAAATTCTTTTATAGCCCCCAACCTTTCCTTACCAGCCTGAGTAAGTGCACTTTCATCTTCGTACAAAAAATATGCATAAGCCTGTTTATCTCCTCTACCAACTCTACCCCTGAGCTGATATAACTGTGATAATCCCAAATGCTCCGCTTTATGAACTATGAGCGTATTAGCTGATGGAATGTCAAGTCCATTTTCTATGATCGTGGTGCAAACCAAAACGGTAATTTCGCCAGATATAAAGTCAATCATCACCTTCTCAAGCTCTTCCTCGTCCATTTTGCCGTGAGCCACACCAACTTTAGCCGTGGGGACAAGATTGGATATTCTGTCTGCGAAGGTATAAATATCCTCAACTCTATTGTGAACTAAAAAGACCTTACCACCCCTTTCGATTTCCCTAATTATAGCATTCTTTACAAGCTCGTAATCCCATTTTCCAACATATATTTCCACATTTTTCCTGCCAGCTGGAGGAGTATTTATAACGCTTATATCTTTAGCGCCACTTAAAGCCAAATAAAGGGTCCTTGGTATGGGAGTGGCTGTTAATGTCAGGACATCTACATCAACCCTGAGCTTTTTAAGCTTCTCTTTTTGCATAACACCAAATTTTTGCTCTTCATCTATTATTACCAACCCCAAATCTTTAAAAGAAACCTTATCGCTTAAAAGCATATGAGTTCCTATAACAATATCTATGGCTCCCTTCTTTATTCCTTCCAAAACCTCGGCTTGCTCCCTCTGGCTCAAGAATCTCGTCAACATCGCTATGTTAATGGGAAATCCTTCCATTCTCTTCTTCATGTTCATATAGTGCTGAAAAGCAAGAACGGTAGTCGGACACAAAAAGGCAACCTGTTTTCCATCCATTACCGCTTTGAAAGCAGCTCTAAAGGCTACCTCCGTTTTACCATATCCAACATCACCACATACAAGTCTGTCCATCGGCCGCGTAGACTCCATGTCCCTCTTAACATCTTCTATTGCCTTTAATTGATCAGGCGTTTCATCAAACTCAAACCTGGATTCAAATTCCTTTTGCCAAGAAGAATCTTTTGAAAAAGCATAGCCCGTTGAAACCGCTCTTAAGGCATAAATCTGAAGAAGCTCCTTAGCAACTTTCTCAACGTTTTTTTTAACCCTATTTTTTATTGAAGCCCAAGATCCTTTTTTCAAACTATCTAAGGACGGAGGAGTTTCACCTCCAATATAGGGGGACACCTTATCTATACTCATAGAAGGAACATATAATTTTTCCCCCTTGTTGTATTCAAGGAGCAAATACTCTCCTTCTACACCGTCCACCTTTATCTTAGCTACACCTCTAAAGATAGCTATACCATAATCCTCGTGAACAACATAATCTCCTTCTCTAAACGAAAGCTCTCTTTCTAAAAAACCAGGAATATAAGGATTCCAAGGAATATTAAGACCGGCTTTTAACTCTTCTCTATAGAGGTAAAGAAAAGGTATCTTTTTATCCTTGGGAAATGGGAAAGCCTCTTCATCCAGATACAGGCAAATTATCAGGGAATCCCTTGGAACGAGTTCCAGAAACGTCCCTTCCCCTTCATAATTGGGTGGATGTATTTCAACTTCACTTATCCTCCTTACGAAGCGGGATTTTCCTTCCTCCTCCAAGACACCTATGTAATCAACCTCATCCTCAAAAAGAGAGATAATAATGATATTTTCTTTGAGTTTTATTTCTATAACATCTCCCTTTAGAGCAAACTCACCAGGAAATAAAGGGGGCTCACTTCTTCTGTATCCCATCTTTCTTAAACGAGATAAAAGCTCAGAATAACCAATAGCTTGACCTACCTCAAGATGAAACGTGTCCTCAAACTTAAAACTCTTAGAGGTTGCAAGGTATAAGGGGATAAACACTAAAAAATTCCTACCTATTGAGAGGAACATTTCAGGAGATGATACTTTAACAACGTTCAAACCAAAAGAAGAAAGGAAATCATCACTTATCTCGGGAGGAGAAACACTTTCATCAAAAACTACATACAGGTTTCCCCAAGGATTGCAAAAAAGCTTTTTGACTATATACCAAAGGCCTCCCTTTCTAACCTTACCAACTCTAACTATTCTCTTGTTTACAAGTTCCTCTTTTAACTTATCTATGAAAGACTTATCCATTCCCAACGCCTATATTTTTAGCATTATAAAGAGACATAGCCTTCTCTATACCTTCGTTTAGTATAAACTCAACCGCCTCAGCTACCTTTTTCAAAACCATGGGAAGAAGCTTAATCTCCCTATCGGTAAACTCACTCAACACATAATATTCGTATCCGCTCGGCGGAGGAGGACCTATCCCTAACCTTATCCGCGGGATTTCCTCGGTACCTAAAGCTAAAATTATCGATTCCATTCCCTTATGCCCACCGGACCCCCCGGATTTCCTTATTCTTATACTTCCAAAGGGAAGATAAAGATCATCATAAATAACCAAAACATCACGCGGCGAGACCTTATACTTTACAACGAGCTCTCTCAAGGCCTCGCCGCTCCTGTTCATATATGTTAAAGGCTTAACCAATATCAAATTATCGTCCTTCTTCCCAACTAAGGACCTACACTCATAACGATCTACCTTTATATTCCACCTCCCCGCTAAATAATCTATAACTCTGAAGCCGAAATTATGCCTCGTAAACTCGTATTTAGAACCCGGGTTACCTAAACCTGCAATTATTATCAAATAGAGCTATCACTCCTCCTCTTCTTTCTTCCCCTTAGAAGCTACCTCTGGCTCCGCAAGTTCAGCCTCTGCAGCTTCCTCAACTTCTTCTTCTACAGGCTCAGAAATTACTACCACCGTCGTTTCAGGATCCTCCAAAACTTTGATACCCTCCGGAAGAACAAGGTCTTCAACATGAATAGAATCTCCTATACCCAACTCGCTTATATCAACTTCTATTTTATCAGGTATATTCCCCGGCAAACACTCAACCTCCACACTCCACAGGTATTGTTCAAGTATGCCTCCCATTTTAACTCCCTTACAGACCTCTTTACCAACCAACTCTATAGGAACTTCAACGGTAATAGCCTTACCCCTTTCGAGCTCAAGAAAATCTAAATGAAGAACTTCATCGGTTATTGGATCAATTTGAATGGCCTTCACCAAGACATCGCACTCTCTACCATCATCAAGCTTCATCGTATAAACAGTATGTTCAAGGTCTCTTTCCGTTATGTTTCTTATGACATCCTTTCTTTCAAGTTTAATAGGTACCGCACCAAAACTTCCTCCATAAAGAATGGCGGGGATAAATCCCTCACGCCTTAACTTCTTAGATTCTCCCTTTCCGATCCTTTTTCTCAAAGAAGCCCTAAGCTCAGATGTCTTCATTGTTCTTCTCCCTCCCGCTTAAAAAGCATACTTACCGAAAGATTATAATGTATTCTTCTAATAGCCTCGGCAAACAATGAGGCTATCGATTTGATCTTTATCTTTGGTATTCTCTTCTCTGGAGATATTGGAATGGTATCTGTTAAAAGAACCTCCTTTATAGGAGAATTAGACAATCTTTCCAAGGCATTTCCAGAAAGAACACCATGAGTAGCACACGCATAAACCTCTTTGGCTCCTCTTTCAAGGATAGCATTCGCAGCATTAACTATCGTCCCTGCCGTGTCTATTATATCATCAACTATTATAGCTATCTTACCACTAACATCCCCAACTATCTCCATTACCTCAGAAACATTGGGGATTTCCCGTGGTCTCCTCTTATCCACTATCGCTATAGCGGACCGTAGATGTTCCGCAAAACGCCTTGCTCTAACAACTCCACCTACATCAGGGGAAACCACAACCACATCATCTCTATTTCCGAGCTTCTCCAAAAAATAGTCAGCCAAAAGAGGAATAGCCGTAAGATGGTCTAAAGGAATATCAAAGAAGCCCTGGATTTGCCCCGCATGAAGATCACAAGTTAATACTCTATCTGCACCTGCCGTAGTTATAAGGTTAGCAACGAGCTTTGCTGTTATTGGTTCCCTTCCCTGGGTCTTTCTATCCTGACGAGCATATCCATAATAAGGAATCACAGCCGTTATTCTTGCAGCTGAGGCTCTCTTCAGTGCATCAAGCATAATAAGCAACTCCATGAGATTTTTATCACCAGGGTAACAAGTAGGCTGAATTACGAAAACATCAGCGCCTCTGACATTCTCCTCTATCCTAACATAAAGTTCTCCGTCACTGAAACGCGATATCTTAACGCTAGACAGCTTTGTTCCTAACGCTGAAGCGATAGCTTCGGCAAGCTCAGGATTAGCAGTCCCTGACAAGATCCTCAAGCTACCCCCAGAGTGGAAGCCATCAACCATTTTTCTTTTCCTCCCCTCCACGCCTTTTCTTAGCCCAACCCTCTATATTAACCTGCTTAGCCCTCGCAATCGCAAGACTTTCCGGAGGAACATCCTTGGTTATAACAGAACCAGCTCCCGTAAAAGCACCTCTTCCAATCCTCACGGGAGCAACAAGCATAGTATCACTACCTATAAAAACATCGTCCTCTATGAATGTGGGATTCTTCTTAACTCCATCGTAGTTACAGGTAATCGTTCCTGCCCCAACGTTAACCCTCTCACCTATAGTGGCATCACCTATATAAGAAAGGTGGGGAACCTTGCTCCCTTTACCTATAAAGCTCTTTTTAACCTCCACAAATTTGCCTACATAAGCACTTTCATCCAAAATCGTCTCCGGCCTTAGATAGGCGAAGGGACCTACCTCACATCCATCACCAATCCTACTTCCTTCTATAACAACGTTCTCCCTTATGACGACATTATTTCCAATGAAGCTATTTACTATCCTTACATTAGGGCCAATAATACATCCCTCTCCAATCACACTTCTACCCTCTATAAAAACCATAGGATATATAACAGTATCCTTCCCAATTTCAGCGTCAGGAGATATATAAGTCATTTGGGGGTCTATAATGGTAACCCCCTTCTCAAGCATGAGCCTCTCGTTTATTCTCCTTCTGTATTCTCTTTCAGCTTCAGCCAATGCCTTCCTGTCATTGATTCCCATTATTTCAAAATTATCCTCTACCGAAATAGAACCTATCTTTAAAGAATTGAGAACTGCTATCTTAACTAAGTCAGTCAGATAATATTCTCCTTGGGCATTATCGCTCACAAGCCTATCTATATTTTCTTTCAAAAAGCCTGTATCAAAGCAATACACCCCTGCATTTACTTCCCTTATCTCCTTCTCCTTATAAGAAGCATCTTTCTCTTCAACAATTTTCACTATATTTCCCTTTTCGTCTCTGACAATTCTCCCGTAACCTGTGGGAGTGTCTAAAAAGGCCGTAATTAGGGTAATAACATTATCCTCTTGCAAATGTGACTCTATCAGCCTCTTAAGCGTATCGGAAGATAAAAAGGGAACATCTCCTGCAAGAACAACCACATTATTATACCTTTGCCAGAAATCTTTCGCAACCCTAACAGCATCGCCCGTTCCAGCTTGCTTCGGCTGGGTTATATAGAAAGGACCCTCTCCTATCTCCTTCCTAACCAAGTCGCCGTTAAAACCGATAACTATCCCTATATCACAGCCAAAAGGCTTAACCGCATCCAAAACGTAAGAAAGCATCGTTTTCCCACAGATTTTATGCAAAACCTTAGGAAGAGATGACTTCATTCTTTTACCTTTACCAGCTGCTAATATTAAAAAGGCTATTTCATTCATAAGATTAATTATAGCACACTCCCCAAAGAGTACCTATAAAAAACTCCTAAAAATTAAAATCGAAGCTCTCTCAATATATTCAGTATTTGTCTTTCGATTAGAATAATTTTTAGTCTCATGTAATCAATCACAAAACACCAACCCAAAAATAAAAAATGGCTGGGGTGGCTGGACTCGAACCAGCACTGCCGGATCCAAAGTCCGGTGCCCTGCCACTTAGGCGACACCCCAACCCTAAGGTAGCAATATTATAACAAAAAGTTTACCAAGCTTCAATATATGATGA
>LGFB01000015.1 GCA_001508835.1 bacterium 42_11 | reverse complement strand
AAAGCTAACGCATACATAGGGATAGCGGCCATAGATACAATAAGCATTATGACAGCATTATCCTCGGCCGCTTCAATTAAGGTTTCCTTAAATTTTTCCCACGTAAGTTCTCGATGTATGAACTTTCCCACAAAAATAGCATAAACTACAGCGAAAGCCGCAGCCTCTACTGGAGCAAATATACCAAAGCGAAGGGTCACAATCAGAAAAACCGGAAACAACAACGCCCACAAAGAATTTTTAAAAGCAAGATAAACTTCACGACGAGATTTTCTCTGGGTTCTACGATCTAAATCATACCCCTTACGAACCGCCTTCCAATGGGTTACCATCATCAGGGTTATTCCCATCAATATTCCAGGTATTATTCCCGCCATAAACAATTTTCCGACAGAAACCTGCCCCACAAAACCATACAAAATAAGACCTATACTTGGCGGGATTATAGCTGTACTTAAGGAACTACAAGCTATAACGGAAGCAGAAAAGCCATCATCATAGCCTCTCTTGCGCATCTCAGGAAGAAGTATTCTCGTCTCCATAGCAGCATCCGCATTAGAAGAACCAGAAACCCCTCCCATTAGCATACTTAAAACACAACTGACCTGAGCCAAAGCTCCTGGCAAATGTCCAACTAACGCATCAGCAAGGCGTATAAAGCGGGAGGTGATACCAGAAGCATTCATAAGATGCCCCGCAAGAATAAAGAAAGGAACAGCTAAAAGAGGGAAAGATTGTGTACCGGCAGCTAATCTTTGCGCAACTATTGGAACAGGTATAGCAGTTTGAGTAATAAAATATATAATTCCTGAAATACCAAGAGTGAAAGCTATCGGAACATTTAACAGCAACAAAATTATAAATGCTAACGTCCCATAAAGAAACGACACTCTCTAACACCCGCCTTTTAAAAAGAGCTTTATATCAACATAGAGCTGATAAAGCATGGTAAAGCACATTAGAATAGTTCCCACAGGTATGGCGACAATAACTACAGAATAGCTCAAGAAAAACAGCTCTTCAAATACTCTACCTGTATTTGCCATTGTCATTTTAATTCCAAGATAACTGATATATACAAGAAATATAAGTATAACTACATCAACCAGCACACCAATCAGATGTCTAAACTTTAAGGGAAGCTTTCCTACCAAAAATCCCATGCCTATATGTCTTTTTCTTCTTAATGCCCTGTCAGCACCTATGTATATCAACCAAACAAATAAACCCGAAGCTAATGCGTTCGTCCAATTGATGGGATAACCAATATACCTAAGTAAAGCCGAAAAAAACACAAGCCCTACAATTACTCCTAAAATCCCCTGACAAACCTTAACTTCAACCTTATCAATAATATCAAAAACACGATCCACCCTTAACATCCCCCCAACGTTACTTTTGAGGGAGGGGAAAACCCCTCCCTCAAAAGTTTTTTCCTTTTATTTCTTAGACAGAAACTCCAAAACCTTTTCACGAATGTCTTGATAACCCAACTTCTCGTAAACAACCTCAGCACGCTTTTTAAAGGGCGCTAAATCCACCTCATTTATCACGGCTCCTTCGGCTTTCATCTTTTCTTCCAGTTCGGTCAGCATTTTAAGAAGCAAGTCAGTCGCATAATCCCCAGCCTTATCAGCTTCCTCAAATAGAATTTTCTGATAGTCAGCAGGAAGCTTCTTCAGCCACTTCTCTCCAACCACGGGACAATTCCAAAGTTGGATATGGCCTGTTTTAGTAATATATTTTGCAACCTCATAAAGTTTCGAACCATATGTAGCAGGATGCTGAGCTTCAGCTCCGTCAACAACACCTTGTTGCAATGCCATATAAACCTCTGTCCAAGGTAAAGCTACTGGAGTAGCCCCTAAAGCTCTAATCGTCTCTTGCCAAACAGGAGCTCCAGGAGTGCGAACCTTAAGTCCTTCCAAATCTTCAGGTTTATAAATAGGTTTCTTGGTTAAAAAATGACGAGCGCCTGCGTACCAATTAAAAGCAAGGACGACAAGCCCCCTCTCTTTGGCAACCTTGTCATACCATTCCTTAGCAAGATCAGATTTAAGAAGCCTCATCCAATCCTCTATACTATCGGTAAGATAAGGACAAAGAAGGATCCCTATCTCCTTGACCCATACCCCCAAACGCCCAGCATCCGTGTTAACACAGACTTCTCCCCCCATTACCGCCTGCTCTAACATCTCTTCATCTCTTCCAAGAACCCCTCTCGGATAAAGCTCCACTTTGATTTTCCCGTTAGTTCTCGCTTCAACCCCTTCCTTAAATTTGGCATATCCTTCATAAATATTATCTCCTTTAGTTATAACCATGGAAACCCTCAATGTATAGCTTTCGTCCTTCGCAAATGTAGTATCTAAAAAGAGCAACATTGATAGTAAAGCTATAGCCACACAAAACAATATACTAACCCGTTTCTTCATAACTAACACCTCCTACTTAAAATATTTTGGGTATAGCTTCCTTAAATACTCAAAATCAGGATCATTCTGAGGGAGGTGTTCCTCAATTAACTTTTCAATATGCTTATCATCGTTAGAAAAAATGGCTTCCGCTATCCTCTTGTGTTGTTCAACTACTTCGCCAACACCTATTCCAGAAGATAGTTTCAAAACTCTTATTCGCTTAAAGTCAGCGTTAATTTGAGAAATAAGCTCCCATATTCGTTCCTTCTTACACCCTCTGTAAATTACGCGATGAAACTCCTCATCAAGCTCGAAAAGTCTCAAAAAATTCTTCTCTTGAAGACAAACTTCTTGTAACGCCAAGTTAGATCTGAGTTCAAAAGAAAGTTCCTGAGGAAAATGATTACATGCAATTTTCATTACAGCCTTCTCAAGCGTTCTACGCATAAACCTCGCCTCATCTACTCTTTCTAGGTCTATAAGAGAGACAACGGTTCCTCTTTGGGGATAAGTCTCTAACAATCCTTCTTGTGAAAGCCTAACAAAAGCCTCCCTGACAGGTGTTCGGCTAACAGAAAGAAGCTCCGCAATCTCCATTTCAGTTACAGCCTGTCCAGGCTCAAGCCTGAGAAGAATAATGTTCTTCTTTAGCGTTTCGTAAACATGATCCCGTGCAGAGGAATTTCTCTTTTCTGGAATGAGTAAATCCATATAATCCCCCCCTTTTTGTATACTACCATACCATAAAAGACTTGTCAAGAAAGTTATAGTAATACGTTCTTTATGTTAATTTCCATATCAGAAAAATACTAACATAAAAATTCTCTTCAAAGAATGTCTTATTTAAGAGTGATATAGCATAACGATTATATCTCAAAAACGAAATACAACAATCAAGAAAAAGATGAAGATAAAACGACCAAGCTATCCTTTCACCAGCTGTTCTATTATGTACCTTAATGTATCCCGAAATAATCTGTGTAACACAAAAGTTCATAGCCACTACAACAGGACCATGAGGAGAGGCATTCTAGCCGGTGACAACTATGCTACCAAACAAACTTAATACAAAAAGAAAAGACACTACCTGTATGTAAATGACCTCCTCAATACTTGGTGAAAGCCCCGCAAACCGTTTAAGGCAAGAAAGGTATGCATTTAAGATCACCACCACAGCGAAAGCATAACAGAAACAATAAGCGAAAACTCTCAAACCAAAGAAGTTATGGCAAGAAGCTATCCTTTAGCGCCATTGAGAAGGCAACTGCACTAACTCGAGAAACTATACACTCAACTATGAAAGTTCTAACATTATAATTTGCTCCTTGTGGGGAATACAACATAACGGGGGAGTAAAAGGAGCTTCTGGAAAAAACTATCTTCAATGAAAGATATTTTCTGAAAAAACTTAAAAAATACAAGGGGCAGTGTAGTGTAAACACTGCCCCTTTCTTGAAATAATCCTCGCTAAAAACATTTCACAATAATGGCAAATATCTTTTTACTTCAAACTCTGTTACCTGTGCACGATAAACATCCCATTCTTTCTTCTTATTACGAATGAAGCTTTCAAAAACATGATCTCCTAAGCACTCTCTGACGAGTTCACTTTTTTCCATGACAGTTATGGCCTCTCCCAAGCTACCTGGAAGAGTTTCTATCCCAAGTCTCTTTCTTTCCTCTTCAGTTAATTCATAAACGTCCACTTCCACTGGCTCTGGGGGTTCCAAATTTTCTTCAATTCCTTTTAGACCAGCAGCCAACATAACCGAGAAAGCAAGATATGGATTACATGCTGGATCGGGTGCACGATACTCCGCGCGGGTAGCATTCCCCATACCTTCAGACACTGCAGGAACGCGAACCAAGGCAGAGCGGTTTCTTCTCCCCCAACAAATGTAAGCTGGCGCTTCATATCCAGGAATCAATCGTTTATAAGAATTAACCCACTGACATGTAACAGCGGTAATCTCCGGAGCATATTTCAACAGCCCAGCAACAAAGCCAAGTCCTATCTTAGAAAGGCCATAGTATCCATTTGGGTCATAGAAGGCATTTTTACCATCTTTAAAAAGCGACTGATGAACATGCATACCACTGCCATTAATCCCATATACAGGTTTAGGCATAAAAGTCGCATATACACCATTCATCAAGGCAACCTGCTTAACAACCATCTTATGAGTCATAACATTGTCAGCCATAGTCAAGGCATCCGCGTATTTTATATCTATCTCATGCTGGCTGTAAGCCACTTCATGATGGCTTACCTCCACATTTATTCCCATTTCATTAAGCAAAAGAACCGTCTGACGCCTCAAATCTATTGCCATATCCAGAGGAGTCGCATCAAAATAGCCTCCAAAGTCTAAAAACTCCGTTGACTCAGAATTTTTGAAGTAGAAATATTCTAATTCTGGACCAACATAATATGTAAAACCTTTTTCGGCAGCCTTCTTTAAATTACGCCTGAGGACATAACGCGGATCACCTTCAAAAGGAGTTCCATCGGAGTTCAAAATATCACAAAACATTCTCGCTACACCATAATCCTTAGGACGCCAAGGAAGAACACAAAAAGTAGAAGGGTCGGGCATAGCTATCATATCACTTTCTTCAATCCTAACAAAGCCCTCTATCGAAGAGCCATCGAAAGCAACACCACGCTCTAAAGCTCCAGGAAGTTCTTCAGCCGTAATAGTAAAACTCTTCAAGAATCCTAAAATATCAGTGAACCACAGCTTGATAAATTTAATGTTACGCTCCTTAACTACTTTTAAAACGTATTCTTTTGCCTCATCACGCTTTTCCATAAACTATCCCTCCTTAACTATTCTACTTCGCTTCATACCCTGATTTTTCAGACATTATATATCAAACATTTTACAAAAGCTTTTCCCGTTTGTTACAATCATGTTACAAATCGTTTTCCCTATAGCTGTTGGTTACAGGAACACGCCTGTCTCTACCAAAAGCCAGTTTAGATACTCTAATCCCTGGAGGAGCCTGTCTACGCTTATACTCGCTTTTGTCCACCATCCTTGCAACCTTTAATACAACCATAGGGTCTAATCCCAATGAAATAATATGGTCAATAGGAAGATTTTCCTCAACATACATCTTAAGTACCTCATCTAAAATATCATAAGGCGGTAAACTATCAGTATCTTTTTGATTCGGCCTCAATTCAGCCGAAGGAGGTTTTTCAAGAACTCTTTTAGGAATGATATCCCTGCCTTCCAACTCATTCCTCCAAAGAGCAAGCTTATAAACGAGCGTCTTAGGAATGTCCTTTATAACAGCAAATCCTCCTGCCATATCTCCATAAAGAGTGGCATAGCCACACGCCATCTCGCTTTTATTACCTGTAGTTAAGACCAACCAACCAAATTTATTAGATAGGGCCATTAATATGTTTCCCCTTATCCTCGCTTGGATATTTTCTTCAGCCACGTTAGGTTCAGTTCCCACAAAATGTGGTGAAAGCACATCAAGATAGGCTTGAAAGACAGGTTCAATAGGAATTACCCTGAACTCTATTCCTAAGTTGGTAGCAAGCTTTTCCGCATCTTCTTTACTCTCTGTAGAGGAAAACCGTGATGGCATAAAAACCCCAACGACGTTTTGAGCACCAAGAGCATCAACAGCTATGGTAGCAACAAGGCTAGAATCTATCCCTCCGGAAAGTCCTATTACAACTTTTTTAAAACCATTTTTCCTAACATAGTCTCTAACTCCTGTAACAAGAGCTTTGTAAACCTCCTCAAGGGGAGATAACGGATTTTTAATACCGTTTTGCTTAAAGTAGAAGCTACCCTTCTTCTTTCCCTTACCTCCATCAATACAGATAAGTTTCGCTTCCGCCTGTTTTACCATGCTCCTAAATTTTTCCTTTCGAAGTCTTGGGTCACGCAATCTATGCCTTGAGACATCTCCAAATAAAATGTCTGCTATAACCAAACACTCCTCAAACCCATCACCCCTAGCTATTATTTCGCCATTTTCGTCAACGATGAAGCTATAACCATCAAATACCAGCTCGTCTTGACCACCCACCATATTCACATAAGCTACCGGAGTAAGCATGTCAAATGCCCTAATGGAAAACATTTTCTCCCTTAATTCCCTTTTCCCCATATGATACGGGGAAGCGCTTATGTTCACTATAAGTTCTGCACCATTCACCACTTCGGTTACAGCAGGACCTATGGGATACCACATATCTTCACAAATCGTTATACCAATCTTAATCCCGTTTAACTCAATGAGAAGAGGAGCGTCTCCCGCCCTAAAATATCTTTCCTCATCAAATACGCCATAATTAGGCAGATACATCTTATGATAAACACCTTTAAGCTCACCATCACTTACGATAGCCGCAGCATTAAATATGTCGACATTTACATCCACAAAGCCGACTATCAATACAATCCTTTTGCCTTTGGTAAATTCAATTATCTTATAAAGAGCTTTAAGACCATCTCTTAAAAAGGCTGGCCTAAGAAGAAGGTCCTCTGGAGGGTATCCAGTTAAGCAGAGTTCTGGAAAGCATAACAGATCTATTTCCTTCTCCTTTGCTCCAGTAACAAAACTGAAAATTTTGCCTAAATTATGATCAAAGTCACCGACTATTGGGTTTATTTGAGCCAAACCTATCCTCAAAAGCCTCATTTTCACTAAAACTCCTCTTCATTAAATTTGTAACCTATGTTTCTCACAGTTTGAATGTATTTGTGATCGTAATCCCCAAGCTTGTTCCTAAGCCTACTTATATGAGTATCCACTGTTCTGTCTCCACCATAATAGTCATAACCCCATAATTTGCTTAAAAGCTCTTCTCTCCTAAAGACTCTTCCCTTATTAGAAACGAGAAGCTTTAACAACTCATATTCTTTAAAGGTCAGAGAAATATCCTTACCTTTAAAAATCACCTTACATCTTTCAGTATCTATTATTAAATCCCCATGCCTTATAATACCCGTTTCTTCAAGGTTGGTTCTACTACCTTTTAGGGCTTTCGTTACTCTTATTAATAGCTCCTCTGAACTAAAAGGCTTTACCAAGAAATCTGTAAACCAAATATCTTCAAACAATAGGAACAAATCCACCTTAGATACGAGAACTATAACTGGAATACAAGAGTCAAGGACAATATCCTTGAATTTTCTCAGTGAGTCACTACCCCCTGTAAGCAAATCCATATCGACAATGGCAAGGTCCGTGCCTTTCTCTTCGAGTTCCATAATCACATCCTCTAAATCATCGAGGGCTTGGAACTCATATCCCTTTCTTGAAAGTATATTCCATATGTTTTCCCCTTCATCTTTTCTAACCAACAGCGATATCCTCATAATGAAGTAACCTTCTTCCCCATAAAGCTAAAGAGCTTCTTTGCCCCTCTCTCCTGTCCTTATTCTCACGACATCTAAGATTTCCGAAATAAAAATTTTCCCATCACCTATTTCTCCAGTATATGCGCTTTTTAAGATAGAATCTACTACATCCTTTAAGTCTTCATCTGAGCAAACCAACTCAATTTTAACCTTCGGCAAAAATTCAACCTTGAATTCTCTTCCTCGGAATTGCTCTACCAACCCCTTTTGCCTACCATGTCCCTCTACACGAGTGACACTCATCCCAGAACATCCTTTTATTGATTTAAGAGCTTCCTTTACTTCCTCAAACTTTTCCGGCCTTATGATAGCTTCAACCTTCTTCACACCCAACACCCCCCTTATTATACCTTACTATAAAAATCAGGATAAGCTGGAACACCATGCTCATAAATATCCAATCCTTTAAGCTCCTCTTCTGGTGAAACGCGAATACCGAACAGTCTATCCATTACCTTAAACAACACATACCCCGCACCAAAAGCCCATATAAACAACACCACTAATCCCACAAGCTGAGCCAAGAACTGTCCCCATCCACCACCATAAAGCAAACCAACAGCATAAGGAGGCTCAACAGAATATACGCCATAAGTTCCATCAGCAAAAATTCCTACCGTCAACAGTCCCCATAATCCGCAAATTCCATGAACGCTAACAGCGCCAACAGGATCATCAATACCAGCTGAATCTAATAATCTAACACTGAAATACATCAAACCACCAGCTATAAAGCCTATAAGTATAGCAGCCCATCCCTCAACCCAGGCACAAGATGCGGTTATAGCAACTAATCCCGCAATAACTCCATTTAATGCCATAGTAATATCCCACTTTCCAGTATTGAAATAAGAAATTAATAGCGCAGATATCCCACCTGCCGCAGCAGCTAAGTTCGTATTAAGAGCCACAATAGAGATTTTTAAGTGGTGAGCACTATATGTGCTTCCTGGATTAAAACCAAACCAACCAAACCACAATATTAAAACACCTAAAGCGGCTAAAGATACACTGTGTCCGGGAATAGCCTGAGGCACTCCATTTTTATACTTACCATACCTGGGGCCCAAAACTAAAGCCCCCGCTAAACCAACAAATCCACCTAAAGCGTGTACAACTCCACTTCCTGCAAAATCTAAAAAACCCAAACCTAAAGGAATCTTAGAAAGCCAACCACCTCCCCATGCCCAGTGTCCGTATATAGGGTAAATAATACCCGTAACCACTAAAGTGTAAATAAGGTATGCTCCAAACTTGAGCCTTTCAGCAACAGCTCCAGAAACTATCGTGGCACTAGTAGCACAAAACACCAACATCCAAAACATGTTCAAGTACTTGCTTACATCGTAATACTCCCCAAACATAAACCAGCCTGTAGTTCCAATTAGACCGTGCCAATCGTCCCCCATCATCAAGGCATAACCGAAAGCGAAGAAAATAATCGAACCTAAACAAAAGTCAATTAAATTTTTTGCAATGATGTTGGTCACATTCTTTGCCCTACAAAAACCAGATTCCAGCATGGCAAAACCAGCCTGCATAAACATGACAAGAAAAGCACATATCAAAATCCATACATAATCAACCGGCAAGTTAGGATTTTCCTTCAAAGTCGCCGCTCCTACGGGATCTCTTGCAAAGGAAGAATTAATACATGTAAAAGTAGCTAAAGACACATAAATTAAATACTTGTACAAATTTCTCATGTAACCTCTCCCCTTTCCTTTGTTTTTAGGTATTTTAACGGGGAGAGGTTACAGGTCTTTTGCTTGGAGTTTACATTAATGTTAAAATTGAAACATCAATAAGCATATAACTTGCCATAGGGGCGATGAGAGTGAGGATAAAGCTTAAAAAAGGGCACACTCAGTACTTCATCAATGTCGAAGGAAAAGTGATTACAAAAATCTTCTATATGCTTTCTTATTAAAGTCATATCATCTTCACTCACAAGGCTGATACCAACCTCTTTGCCAAGTATTGCATTTTTCACGCCTCCGCGGATAAATATGTTTCCTCCATGCATCCCTGTCCCTACAAAATCCCCCACTATATCCTTTTCCTCACTACCCAATCCCAGGACTATCAAAAGTCCCCCCGCCATATACTCTCCTAAAAAGTCCCCTGCAACCCCTCCAATCACGATAACAGGAAACAAATCCCTGTAGGCCTTCATATGTATACCTACCCTGTATCCTACATTTCCTTTTACAAAAATCCTTCCTCCTCTCATAGCATACCCTATAATGTCACCAGCATTGCCATGAACTATTACCTCTCCTGCATTCATAGTATTGCCAACACCATCCTGAGCATTACCTTCAACAATAATTCTGGGACCATCCATAAAGGCAGCCAAATCATTGCCTGGGACTCCCCTAATAATGATCTCTACGTCTTCACCCTTCAAGCCACAACCAATATATCTTTGGCCAACAACATCCTCTAAAATTATTCTTTTGGCACCATCACTTACAGCTTGCCAAACCATATCGTTCAAAACTTTATAATGAATACCATCGGCAGTTATAACTCTATCCATAGCCTCTATTTGTTTCATGTTTCTATAACCTCCCCTACAATCATATGCTTTCTGTAACTTTCAGGCAAAACAACAAAACCAAAATCATCTTGAAGCAATTCTTCTTTAAATGATGAAACATCCATACCAGCCTTCAAGAGCCCCACGAAAATGCCGGTTCTTTCTATCTTGCCCAAGAAAATACCCCCCACTATTCTTCCATCTTTTAAAACTATCTTGCGGTACAAAGGAACTCTGCCATCCTTCTTAACCAAGACCTCATAATTTTCTCCATCTTGTGGATTAGACAGACCAAAAGATATTGTAGGAATGCCAGCTATCTCCACAGAGTTCATTGGGAAAAGCCCCTCATATTTTGTCTCCTTGCCTGCCATGTTGAATCCTGCTACCTTGCCCTGACGAAAGGCCACTGGCCATAAAGCCAAAACAGAATTCATCGAAGTTAAAAAATCTTTAGCTTGAGCTACATCCCCTGCTGCATATATTCCAGCTATATTAGTCTGCATTTGATCATCAACAATTATTCCTCTGTCGTAACCTATCGAGGTACCTCTTATCAAATCTAAATTTGGCCTCACTCCTATAGCAATAACCAACAAAGATGAGGGTATTACTCTCCCGCTTTTAAGGTATACTTCCTTCAATACTCCATCGGTAGTAGAAACTCCAATAATAGTATCTCCTTTCAGTACACTACAACCTAAGCCCACTAAAGCTCTTTCTAACATTTCGGAAGCTTCTTTGTCCAAAGTGTTGGGAAGTATCCTGTCAGCTAACTCTACAATCGTAACCCTCAACCCTCTTGCTAGCAAGCCTTCCGCAGCCTTAAGACCTATCAATCCTCCACCTAAGACTACAGCCGATTTTATGCCATTTAATTTTATATAGCTAAGCATCGATTTTGCATCCGAAAACTTAGTGAAACTAAAAACTCCTTCTCTTACTTCACTAAGCCCTTCTATGTTAGGAACTATCGGCTTTCCTCCAGTGCATATCAAGAGCTTTTCAAACCTTATAATGGTTTCGTCAGCCAAGTAAACAACGTGTTTATTAACATCCAACCTCTGAGCTTTCTTTCCCAAAATCAGCTTTACGTTATTTCTTTCGTAAAAACCCTTGTCTCTGAAATACATGTTCCTCTCCTCAACTTTGCCACCAAGATAGTAAGAAATTAAAGGTCGGGAATAGTTATAAACATTTTCGTCTGAAACCACCGTTATTAACCCCTCTTTATCTATTTCCCTTATAGCCTCTATAGCTCCCACAGCAGCCACTGAATTTCCTATAATTGCATACTTACTCTCCATACATTAACCCTCCTTCAGAACTCTCCTACCGTACTGATCGATCAGAATAACAGCTTCGTTAGGACAATTCTCGACACAGGCAGGGAAACCCGCTTCGATGCACAAATCACACTTAGAGGCAACCTTCTTCTCAGAATGATCCGCCTTTATAACCCCGTAAGGACAAACCATTATACACATCCAACACCCTACACATTTTTCTCTATTGTGTAAAACCCTCTTAGTTATCGGATCCCTATACATAGCTCCTCCAATACAAGCTTCAAGACAAGGAGCATCATCACAATGTCTACATTGAAGGGCAAAAGAAGTGGGACCCCTCTCTTCGAAATAAATACCAGAAAGAGGCTTAGGCTCTTCTCCCTTAAAAAGCTTTAGTATGTTCTTAGACTTAGAGTGCTGAGTAATACAATGAATCTCACATAGTCTGCATCCCATACAATATTCTTCCCTAACAATAACTCTTTTAATTCCCTCTACCAAGCTTCCCCTGCGCATTTTACTCCCAGAAGCCTCCTTTCAGTATCACTTAAACCAACCGCCCTTAATTGTTCCCTATTTCCACGTAAGGATTCTATAGCGTTTATTCCCATCCCACCTAACATCTCCTTTATCTCCAACGACCAAGCCCTAAGTAAATTGTAAGCCCTCCTAGCTCCTATTTCTGGATTCAGCCTTTTAGTAAGATAAGGGTCTTGAGTAGCTATC
>LGFB01000014.1 GCA_001508835.1 bacterium 42_11 | reverse complement strand
TTCCCCCCGTATTTAAGGAAAATGGAACTGTAACAGCCGGTACAAGTTCAGCTTTGTGCGATGGAGCAGCAGCCTTGGTTATTGCGGATGAGGAGTGGGCAAAGGCAGAGGGATTAAAACCTTTAGCGAGAATTCTTTCCTATGCAAGCGTGGGAGTTGCTCCTGATCATATGGGATTAGGACCGGTTAAAGCTGTACCTAAGGCGCTATCTTTGGCTAATTTGTCTCTAAGCGATATAGACCTTATAGAATTAAATGAAGCATTTGCAGTACAAGTTATCGCCGTAGAGAGGGAATTAGGCTTGAATCATGAAAAAGTAAATGTTCATGGAGGAGCAATTGCATTGGGACACCCAATAGGAGCGACGGGGGCAAAGATATTAACTACTCTTATTTATGCTCTCAGAACCTATGATAAGCAGTTTGGACTTGTAACTCTTTGTGTGGGTGGTGGGCAAGGAGTGGCTATGGTGATAGAGAGGTTATAAAACTTCTATTTTTAGGCTTTCACTCATTTCTTTGAGAGCCCACTCGTGTTTCTCAGGAGTTATGCTTGCACAACCTTTTCTGTATACTGTAACAGGATAGCCTAACATTTTGGCATGGGCGCTTGTATAAAGGACACATATGTTGGTTAAAACTCCAACTACATATATTTCACTCACATTTTCTTTTTCTAAGATCGACTCAAGCTCCGTTTTTATAAAACCATCATATGTCTTCTTTTCTACCACTGTATCTTCAGGTTGTGGAGCAATTTCGTCTACAACTTGCGCTCCCCAGCTTCCTTTAATTGCGTGGGGAGGCCAGTCTTTAAATTCCTTATCATCGTCGGCATGAGCATCGCATAAGTAGATAACCTTATCATTTTTTCTGAACTCTGTAATTCTTTCCTTGATGAATGGAATTATCTTTTCTCCGGATTCACCTATATAGAGGTTCCCTTTGGGATTTATAAAATCGTTAAGCATGTCGATCACTAATAAAGCTTTCTTCATGTTATTCACCTCCTTTTCTTAAGATCATTGATATCAGAAGGTTGAGCTCCTCCTCCTTTAAGAAGCAAGCTATGAGGAGCTCAACCCTCCATATGCCGGGAGAAACCTCTTCGATTTCTGAAGATCGGAGCGGGAAAACTCCGAAAAGATGGAGTCTTTTGAATAAAGACTCTATTTTATTATAACTGTCACTTTCCACTTTTACCAAGCGAAGAGAGGGAACCCTTTGCAAAGTTCTTTAACCCTATCTTTGACTTTCTCAAGTTCTTTGGGGTTGTCTTTATTTTTTATGGTTTTGTATATGAGATCTGCTATCTCTTCCATTTCTTTGACTCCCATGCCTCTAGTTGTTAATGCGGGAGTTCCTAATCGAATTCCGCTCGTTATAAATGGTGATCTCGGGTCATAAGGAATCATATTTTTGTTTACCGTTATCCCCACGCTTTCTAAAAGCTTTTCTGCTTCCTTTCCTGTGATGTTAAAGCTTCTAAGATCAACCAATATAAGATGGTTATCTGTTCCTCCGCTTACAAGCCTGAATCCCCTTTCTAAAAGAGCTTTAGCAAGAGCCTTGGCATTCTCCACGACTTTACGAGCGTACTCTTTAAAATCAGGCGTTGAGGCTAATAAAAAGCAGGTTGCCTTTGCTGCTATTACATGCATTAATGGACCTCCTTGGATTCCAGGGAAAACCATTTTGTCTATTTGAGAAGCATATTCGCTTCTACAAAGAATGAAAGCTCCTCTTGGGCCTCTTAAAGTTTTGTGAGTTGTAGATGTAACAAAATCAGAATAGGGAACGGGACTTGGGTGGACCCCGCCCGCTACAAGTCCTGCAATGTGCGCCATATCTACCATAAGGTAGGCTCCTACTGCGTCGGCTATTTCTTTAAATCTTTGAAAATCTATAAATCGAGGATACGCGCTTGCTCCGGCGACGATAAGCTTTGGTTTCTCTTTTGCAGCTATATTGTAAATTTCCTCGTAGTTTAGCATTTCTGTTTCCTTATCAACGCCATAGGGTATTACTTTGTAAAAAATTCCTGAAAAGTTTACAGGACTTCCGTGGGAAAGATGCCCACCGTGGGCTAAGTTCATAGCCATTATTTTCTCTCCTGGCTTTAGAAAGGAAAAATAAACAGCCATATTAGCTTGTGTGCCACAATGAGGTTGGACGTTTGCATGATCGGCTCCGAAAAGGTCACACGCTCTTTTGATGGCTATTTCCTCGATTTTTTCTACGAATTCACATCCACCATAATACTTCTTGCCCGGATAACCTTCCGCATACTTGTTAGTTAAGACAGAACCTTGAGCCTCCAATATTGCTGGAGACACAAAATTTTCACTTGGGATAAGTTCCAAATGTTCTTTTTGTCTTGCCTCTTCATTTGCTATGAGAGAGGCTATCTCTGGGTCTACTTTAGCGATGAAGTTCATCACTTACCTCCTTTCTATAATTTGAGTATTTTCTTTATTAAACTAATGGCATCTTCTGGAGAAGATGCTTCATATATACCTTCTGCTTTAAACCCCCTTCTTCCAAGTTCCCAACCTGCCAAACTTATAACAGGTTTTCCCAATCTTAGTCCTATTGCGATCTCACTTAAAGTACCATATTCGCCTTCAAAGGCTACTAAGATATCAGATGCTTGAGCTATAAGAAAGTTCCTAAAATGACCCAAGGCTGTAGGAAGAGAGTAAGTAAGATAAGGATTACCTTCACTACGAGATGTCCCTGGTAATATACCTATCACTATACCATTTTCCTGACTTGCTCCTTTGGATACGGCTTCCATTATGCCCCCTTTTCCACCGCAAATTATAACCCAACCTTCCTTTGCTATCATTTGGCCTGTTCTAACAGCTAATTCTTCCACTTCTTGGCTAAGATTATATCCTCCTCCTATCACTCCTATGTAAATGTTCCTATCCACTCCACGTCCCTCCTTTTCACCTAATTTTATCACATATATACCCCTTTATCTCAAAAATACGTTATCAAACTTTCAATTTCTTAACAAAGCTTCCCTTCCTTTTCTATATATTGTGGTATATACTTATACTGGATGCTATATCTTGGGGTGATAAAGATGAAATGTCCCTTTTGTGGTGAACCTGAAAGTAAGGTTATAGATTCAAGACCCGTGGAGGACGGTTCGGTTATAAGAAGGAGAAGGGAGTGTTTAGTTTGTGGAAAAAGATTTACTACTTATGAGAGGATAGAATCTCCTACAATACTCGTTATTAAAAAGGACGGAAGAAGAGAATTATTTGATAGAGAGAAAATAATAAGAGGTCTTTTAAAGGCTTGTGAGAAAAGGCCTGTAAGCCGTGAAAAAATAGAGGAAATTGCTGACCAGATAGAAGCAGATTTACGTGCTGAAGGTAGAAAGGAAATAACCAGCAAGGAGATAGGGGAAAAGGTTATAGAGGCCCTTAAAGAGCTGGATAAAGTAGCCTATGTAAGGTTTGCCTCTGTTTATAGGGAGTTTACGGATTTGACCCATTTTATAAGAGAGCTCGAAAGTTTGCTTAATAAAACTATAGAGATAAAGGAGGCAGAGAGGAATGGCAAAGAGCCTTAACCTCTTCGAGCTTGGCGAGACTACTGATAAAGCCTTACTCGTTGAGGCAATTTCAAGGGAGGAAACAAGCTCTTGGGATCCAAGGAGAATATACGAGGCCCTTATAAGAGAAGCTAAAGTTGAGCCTTTAATAGCTCATCAGATAACTAAGGAAGTGGAAGAAACTCTTCTTAATAGTGGTATAAAGCGCATAACCACAGCCTTTATAAGAGAGCTTGTTAATGTTAAACTCTTTGAGCATGGGCTACCGGGAAGAATTATGGACCATGCTCGTGTTGGAATGCCCATTTACGATGTGGAGGAGGTCATCTTTTTCCCTAACAAAGAAAATTCAAATACTTCGCATAATCCCGAATCCATAAACTTGACCTTGGCGGAAACCATACTTAAGGAATATGCTTTAAAAAAGGTATTTTCTCCAGATGTTGCTGATGCTCACCTCGAGGGAGACATTCATGTTCACGATTTAGGAATGGTTAACAGGCCCTATTGTTCGGGACAATCACCTGCCTATGTAGTTAAGTTTGGACTTAACATTCCGTCTATAACTTCCGTTTCCTATCCTGCTCGTCATGCGGAAGTTTTACTCGCTCATCTTCTAAAGATGACATCTGTTCTTCAGAATCATTTTGCCGGTGCTATAGGCTGGGATGCAGTTAACGTGTTCTTCGCGCCTTTCGTAGAAGGTAGGTCAGACAAGGAAGTTAAACAATTAGCTCAAATGTTAATATTTGAGTTTAATCAGTTGGCTGGCGGAAGAGGAGGGCAGGTTGCCTTTACGGATATAAACTTATATTGGGAAATTCCTGCTCACTTTAGAGACGTCCCTGCATTAGGGCCAGGAGGTAAACCAACGGGGAAAACCTATGGAGAATATTTAGAGGAGTCGCAGAGATTTTTAAGGGCTCTTTTCGAGGTCTATCTTGAGGGAGATGCTCAGGGCAAACCGTTTTTCTTTCCAAAGCCTCTTCTTCATATAACTGAGGATTTCTTCAAAACACCTGGATGGGAGAATTTTTTGGAGCTTGCATGTAAGGTGGCCTCAGAAAAGGGAAATACTTACTTCGTATTTGATAGGGGAGGGCAAGCAAAACTTTCTGAATGTTGTAGGCTTCAGTTTGAACTCACGGAAGAAGACCTAAGGGAAGCTTCTACGCCTTGGAAAATGCGGTTTTCAGCTCTTCAAAACGTCACTATAAATTTACCGAGGATAGCCTATAAGGCTAAGACCAAAGAAGATATTTTTAAGGAGATAGATAAAGCTATGGAGCTTGCCGTTTTAGCTCATCTGCAAAAAAGGGATTTTATAAAGAAACTTCTGAGCATGGGGCCTTCGAGTCCTCTTTCCTTACTACTCATAGACCACGATGGAGAACCCTATCTTCGTTGGAATAAGGTATCTTTCTTGATAGGGCTGTTGGGGTTGAACGAGATGGTTCAGTACTGGACTGGTAAGGAACTTCATGAGTCGGAGGAATCCTATAATCTGGGACTTACCGTTGTGAATTACATGTCCATGAAGTGTCAGGAGTTTGGAGAAAAATTTAATATAAGACTCGTTCTTGAACAAACGCCTGCGGAATCTACGGCGTACCGCCTTGCGAGGTTAGATTTAAAGCACTATCCAGACAAAGCATCTCAAGTGGTTAAAGGTAACATCCAAACGGGTGGAATATATTACACGAATTCTACGCATCTTAACTATTCTGCCGATATTAACCCAATAGATAGAGTTATAAAAGAAGGGGTTTTCCATCCGCTAATAAAAGCGGGAGCAATAACTCACATTTGGATGGGAGAGCATAAACCAGATCCGAAAGCGCTGGCTAAGTTTGTAGAACGAACTTTTAGAGGTAGCCAAAATACGCAAATAGCCTTTTCACCGGAGTTTACCATCTGTTTGGATTGTATGAAGACCACGCGTGGTTTAAGCGAAAGCTGTCCATACTGTGGTTCGAAGAATGTAGATGGAATAACTAGGATAACAGGCTATTTCACAAGAACGTCTAGCTGGAACAAAGGGAAGCGGGCAGAACTTAAAGATAGAAGGAGAGTGAAAATAGCTTGAAGACAAATCTGGCAGCCTGGCTTGATTTCAGCTTTATAGATTGGGACGGAAATATAGCTGCCGTTTTCTTTTTGCCAGGTTGTAACTTTCGCTGTCCATTTTGTCATAACCATGAACTACTATTTTATAAAGGGAAAGGACATACATTAGAAGGGGTCCTTGACCATTTGGAAAAATACAGGGGATGGATTGACGGAATAGTGGTGACGGGAGGGGAACCAACCATTCATGAGGATTTGCCCAGTTTTCTCAGCTCTATAAAGGAAAGGGGATGGAGGATAAAGCTTGACACGAATGGCTATAATCCCGATATGTTAAGAAAGGTTATAGAGCGAGAGCTTGCAGATTACATAGCCATGGATATAAAAACCTCTTTAAGAAAGTACGGAGAAGCTGTGGGACGAGAAATAGATAAAAGCTTGATTTTGGAAAGCATAAGGATTTTGCTTCCTTTAAAGGAAAAAGTTGAATTCAGAACAACGGTCGTTCCTAAGCTGGTGGAACCTGAGGATATAAAGGAAATAAGAGAGATGATAGGAGAGGAGGCAAAATATGTTTTGCAAGCCTTCTCTCCCGAAAACGCCTATAATCCGCTTTTTAGAGAACTTAAGCCATATAGAGCTTCTGAAGTCCGAGAATGGGATGAAAAGGCCATACTTAGAGGGTTTAGAGATTGATATTTACCTTTCCTCTTTACCCGTACGCGCATTGTTCCCCTGGAAAGTGGGCCAATTTGCTTCCGAGCTATTCCCTTTTATGCAGTAGATCTTTCCACTTACAGTGCCTATATAAACTCTTTCTCCCTTGGCTATAGGGGAGGAATAAGCTGGAGAGCCTAAGTCGTGGGTCCATTTTTCTTCGCCGTTCGAAATATTAAGACAATAAAGCTTGCCATTTATATCCACAAAATATACGTACCCATCTGTAGGGCACAAAGCTGACGGGGACCCATCTTCAGCCTTATAAGACCAAAAGATACTGCCACCTCGAGGACTTATAGCGTATATACTTCCATCTGATAAGGGAATTAAAACCTTGCCATCACTATAAGATGGGGGAGCGCATACTCTGCTGCTAAAGGAAACCTCCCATAAGTCTGTCCCATCATCTAAATCTAAACAATAAAGCTTATTTGAAGATGTAACTATATATACACGATTACTGTCGTCTATGGAGGCTTCTAGCTCTATCGGGGATTCCAGCTTAGAATCCCATATTATCTCTCCAGTGGAAGCGTTTATGCAATATACCTTTCCCGTAGATGTTCCCACTATGAGTTTTCCATCTTCTACTGCTGGTGTTGCATATACAGCTCCTTCTACCCTTATATTCCAAATTAAACTTCCCTGCCATGAAAATGCGTATATGGTACCATCTGTTCCAGCAAAAAATACCTTATTATCATACAAGGCTGGAGAAGAAACTATGGGAGACGAAACCTCGTATTCCCAAAATTTTTCTCCGTAGTTTAGGTCTAAGCAGTAGATTTTTCCTTTGTTTAGAACTGAAGTTATAAATACCCTTTCATCCTCAATGAGAGGGGAGGACAAAATTGTTTCGTCATCGTTTAGCTTATATTTCCATACCAGACCTCCGTCTCCATTAAGACACGCTACAATACCTTCTAAGCCATTAAGAACGATTCTATCTCCTTTTATACTCGGCGAGGAATAAATTGGGGAAGATAAAGAGAAACTCCATATCTCTTCTCCTGTTTCCTCCTCTCCACAGGAATACAGCGCCAAACAAGATAAGAGTAAAACTAGCAAAATAAGAATCCTTTTCAAGGAGCCATGTCATCTCCTTTCTTTGTGCTTTTTCTGAATTTCTTTTCAAGCTGAAGAAATACCAAAAAAGACAAGAGCAAAAGGTTGACGGTGAGAAGCCCAATTATCTTTGTTTGATTGCTTTTCACATGGTTAAGCTCTCTTTGAAAGGTTTCACTCAAGTTTCTCACGCTCTCGGTCGAAATACTAATCTGTTCCTTGAGAGATTGAGATTCCTTCGCTAAGTCTTCTATATTTTTAAACACCACCGTTACTCTTCTTATAACAGTAGTAAGAAAATCAAGTTTGTTAAGAAGCTCTTCTTTGATAAATTTGCCTTCTTCTTCCAATTTCTTTGCGAGTTCTTGTTTAAAGCTTTCTAAACCACTCTTTAAGCCTATAATTTCCTCTCTAAGAGGGGTTATATCAACTTTTGATAAGTCTATTTCTTTTATCAGCTTGTTCATGCTTTCTTGCAATTCCGCCATCTGAGATTGAAACTTCTTCAAACTTTCTAATATCTCTTTTATCTCTTCCGGTCTCAAGACTATACTACCTATTTGAGACTGTAGCTTAGCAGTTCCAATCTCCTCTGAAAAAGCTGTAAGACTCGCGCAAAAAATAAAAAGGCAGATTCCAAGCGTTATCATGATTCTTAAGTTTTTTTTCACCTTGTACACCCCCCCTTTGTGGGCGACCTAGAAGTACTCTTTTCTTTTAAGAACCCATTTTAAGAGAGGGTAGCCCAATGCAAAGCAGGCGATCGATTCTCCTAAAGCTATATATGCAACGGTAAGCCAATATGGAAGGTTAAACAGGTAGTGTAGGTAGAGGCTTACACCAAACGCGTTTACTGCTATAGGAGGTAAAGGAGCCAAAATGGGTTTTGGCATCAACGATGTTAGAAAACCAGCGACCAGGGTACAAAGGCTACCACCGATTACATCCCAAATACCTAACCCTCCATAGATATTAGCTATGATACAACCTCCAAAGAGTCCCCACATGTAGGATCGTCTTATATATGGGAGAACCACTAAAGCTTCAGCCACTCTAACTTGTATAGGACCATAACTTATTGGAGCCAAAACGATTGTTAAAGCAGCATATAAGCTCCCTACTATGGCTACTTTTACTATCCCTCTCATGATAGCTATTATACCATAATTTTATGATATACTTAGGGAGTGAAAAATTAAGGTAAAGCGAAACAGGGTGGGGAGGAGGGTTTATGGATGACACCTAAAGAGATAAGACAGATGATAAGGGAGGAAAAGTGGACTAAGCCCACATCAGGTTTGGCTCCGTCTTATGCTCAAGCTAACTTGGTAGTCCTTCCTAAAGATGATGCTTACGATTTTCTCCTATTTGCGCAAAGAAATCCGAAACCCTGTCCTATATTGGAGGTTTTAGACGTAGGAGATCCAAGACCTAAAATTACAGCATCGGGTGCTGATATAAGATATGATTTGCCGAGATATAGAGTCTATAAAGATGGAGAGCTAATAGATGAACCGTTAAATATAGAAAAATATTGGAATAAGGAGCTTGTGGCTTTTTTGATAGGATGCAGTTTTTCCTTTGAATGGGCTTTATTAGAAGAAGGGGTTCCTGTAAGGCATATAGAAAATGGCAGAAACGTTCCCATGTATATAACTAATATACAATGTGTTCCCGCAGGCAAATTTCGTGGCCCTATGGTTGTTAGTGCTCGCCCAACCCCGTTTAACCTGGTAGTGAAGGCCGTTTTAATTACTTCGAGATTTCCTAAAGTCCACGGTGCACCTATTCATATAGGATATCCCGAATTGATAGGAATTGAGAACATAATGGAACCGGACTTTGGAGACCCTCCCGTAATAGAGGAAGGGGATGTAATGGTTTTTTGGGCCTGTGGGGTAACACCTCAAGCTATTGCGATGCAGACTAAACCTAAATTTATGATAACTCATTCACCAGGTCATATGTTCATTACTGACATTAAAAATGCAGACTTAGCGCTTTGAAAGGGGTGGCCATTTATGGAAGATAGGAAAAAGATATTTCTTTTTCTCACCGGTGAAAAACATCCAAGCCCTTTCGATATCTTTGTAATGTATGATGCAGGAGCAGATGCGGTTTTGTCTTATGGGAACGTGCTGCCGGAGGAGGTTCCCAAGCTGGTTATTGATACTCTCTTTTCGAGAGGCCCTAAGGGGATAAAGAATACCGCAATTCTTATCGGGGGAAATACGGTAGATGAAGGAAAAAAGCTATTAGAAGAGGTAAAGAAAAAGATGTTCCCTCCTTTCGAAGTTTCTGTAGCTTTTGACCCACGAGGAGCTTGCACAACAGGTGCTGCAATAGTGGCTTTAATCAAAAGGTTTTTCGAAGCCAGATTAAAAGAGCTACTTAGTGGTAAAAGGGCAACCGTTCTTGCAGGAGGAGGAAACATTGGCTCCATGACCTCCTATTTACTTGCTCATCATGGGGTAAAGGTTAATATTGTAGATATAGATTTTAAAAAAGCAGAACAAGTAGCCGCAAGTATAAATTCAGAGCTTAATGATGGAATGGCTTTTGCATTTGAGCTGAAATATATAGAAGATGCGTGTTTGGATTCTGAAGTAATCATATCTACAGGGCCACCCGGGGTAGAAATACTTAAACTTGAAATTCTTAAAAAATTAAAAAATTGTAAACTGCTTCTGGATACCAATCCAGTTCCACCTTACGGAATTGAAGGGCTTACGCCTAACCATGTGGCGAATGAGGTTATCCAAGGAGTGTACGGAATAGGTTCTAAAGCTATAGGAGCTCTTAAGCTTAAAACTGAGCGGATTTTCCTTAAAAGAACTTTAGAAGCCCCAAAGGGATTCTTTGGTCCCTTCGAGGCCTTTGAAATTGCGTGCTCTTTGTCTCCGCTTTAATGTCGGATAATGTATCTTATGTTAAATTACCTTCTTGTTTTATAATCTTTTCCTGTTTCTGACTATTGCTACAACCATTATTGCAGCAATTCCTATAAACGCAAGGACAAATATGCCAATAAAGGTTCTGCTATATCTGAGCTGTGATAAGATCTTTTCCCAAAAACTCTTTTCAGATTCTTTCGTTTCGGGAGGCTTCGGAGTCTTGATGTAGAAAGGAATAACTTCTCCTTTGGATGAGAGAAAACAGAGGTCTCCTTTAAGTGCCCATTCTGATAACATTTTTAAATAAAAAGGTGTTTGCTCTGGTGGTTCTTTTAACCATGTAATCACGAGTGCGAGATTTTTACCTCCATATACGTTTAATTGCCATAGCGTTGTATCTTCCGCAAATTCGGGAACAACCGGAACTTTATCGATAAGAAGCTTTATCCCTGTATTATTAATTTCACTTGGCGACCCTAATATGATTGCATGCTCAGATTTTTTCTCGAAATCTTCAACTTTGAAAGAGTTCAGGTCTAAAGCAGATATTTCAAGTGGATAGTATACATTTCTTTGCCAAGATATAAGACAGTTTAAAAGAGTTGTCAAAGCACTACTATTTACATCTCTTCCCACATATAAATTAATTTTTTCCCCTACCATCGCAAAGGGTAAATTTTCAATAAGGGGTTTCATAGCCTTTATATCGTGCGGAATATGAAGGTAAGAAGACTTTTCTATAACAAGCCATGCAGCTTCTGAATAGTTGTGGTTACAGTCAGGAACGTTTATATCGAGGTGAGCCTCAAACCCTATGATTAAATAATCTCCTTTAATTGCTTCATAAGGAATTGGAACGATAAGCCTACCATCGGTAGTGTTTTTCGAGTTTAACTCAACTGCTTTAATAGGGACATCATTTATTAAAACTGTCAAGGCAGACTTCTTTCCATCAAGTGCGGGAGAATGTCTAAAATGAATTACTAATGTAGGACTGCCTTTAATTCTCCAATGAAGTGGAATTCTAAAGGATATGGAATCTGCGTGAGAATAAGTTCCTCTAAAAATAATATCGGTAAGCATTAAGTCTGTGAAATATATATCGGTTCCAAATTCTGGAGACTCTTCTTTCATAGGAAGCGGAATATCAACGGGAAGGAAAACCTTGTTTCCATCTATTTGGTCCCTAACCTCTTTTAAAAGTAGAGCTCTTGCTCCTCTCAATACTCCCGATTCTTCTTCCGAAGTTATGAAAAGTCTTCCCTTTCCATTGCTACTGATGAAGCTTGATATGGCAAATTTCCCCTTTAAGTCTTCGGGGTTTATACCAAAAGAATCAAGTATCGATGTTGGAAAAGAGGAGCTTTTACCAATATATATAAGGTTATACTTTGATTTAATTTCATCATTAAGCTCGCTAATCAAGAATATGCTTGGAGAAAACTTTTTAAAACTAGCTCTTCTGGCCCAATCAAGAGCTATAGCCATTATGGCTTCCACTTCCTTTGGAGACCAGTTGTCTGGCAGAACAAAGGCTGTTAATTCCCTATGTGATACGTTCTCCTCGAAATAGGGAGAAGGAAAGTCTTTAATACTTAGGTCCTCCTTTGATAGATACTTAAGATGAACGTAGCTTTCCTTGTGGATTCTCAGCCAGTTTCCAGGGTTATCTATATCCATACACTCTTCTTCTGTAGTTCTCATAAAGCTCTTGAGTTCTATTATGTTAACCCCTTTCCTTAAGAGGGAGACGAATATTGGTATTCTTATAGATGTCATCCAGAGATTTGTCTCATCGAGAGGGATAGTATATATGGGAAATCCATTTAAATAAACAACAATATTAGAAATTTTAGGCTTCGTTATTTGGGAATGACTAATGAAGAGATTAAGAAAACCTCCGGGAAGAAGCTTCCATGTGGAAGAAATGTTAAAATAAAAGTCCTGATAGCCGAATATCGAATTTATAGCGATGTCCACTTCTGTGAGAGATATGTTTAATTCTTCAGTTTTAGGCCCTTCCCTATATTCCTCATACTTTGCATCGGGATATATCAGGTCTACCACTATTCTAAAAGGATCATCCAATGTAAAGGAACTATATTTTATCTTGCTATTCCTTAATTTTATCTCTATGATTGTATTTTTATCGGAAACTCTCACATTATAATATGTGG
>LGFB01000013.1 GCA_001508835.1 bacterium 42_11 | reverse complement strand
TCCCGTTTCCACTATAAAATCCAAAGTAAAACCGCCGTTAGGATAGCCGGCCTCGGCAAGCAGCTTTTTAGCCTTCTCTATATCCCTCTTATAATGGGGATAGCTCTCATCGTAATTCCAAAGAGAGCTCGGAACGGGCCCCCTAAGCCTCTTAACAAAGCCACGCATCGCATCGTTTACGAAAGCGTCATAATCGAAGGCATAAGCTAAAGCCTTCCTAACCCTCACATCCTGCAGAGGACCCTTCTTAACGTTAAATCCTATGTAGAATATCGTTAGGGAGGGCTGTGTCAAAACGCTTATCCCTTTCTGATCCTTGATCTTAAGTAGGTCATCCTCAGAAATCCTAAAGGCTATATCTACATCTCCCTTTTCAAGAAGGAGTCTTCTTTCGGAAGGTTCCTTTACAGTTCTTATTATCGCCATCTCAAACTGATTATCCTTCCATCCTCTAAAATAATCGGGGTTTTTAACCAAAACTATCTGCTGTTCATGAACCCATCTCTCAAGCTTATAGGGACCTGAACCCGCAACCTTGTCATGAAGCCAATCTAAAGCCCAAGGGTCCTTTTCGGTGGCATGAGATTTAACCAGCTTGCTGTTTACTATGGAAGCCCCCGACTGGGCCAGCAAGGTCAAAAACCATGGTGTAGCATGCTTAAGCGTAAATTTAACCGTGTATTTATCAAGAACCTCAATGCCATCAATTACCTCCTTAAGCTGAGATCCCGGACCTTTATCAACGCCTATGGTTCTTTCGATTGAATATTTCACATCTTCAGCGGTAAGCTCTGTACCGTCATGAAATTTAACCCCCTTAACAAGGTAAAAAATATAGGTTTTGCCCTCGTCCTTCACCTCCCACCTTTCAGCAAGCTCTCCTTTAACATCTTTTGCGCTTTCTCCATCCATCACCACAAGAGTGTTATAACAATTCCTTATGACAAGCTGAGCTTTAGGCTCCCAAGCAACCGCAGGGTCAAGCGTCGCTGGATCTTCAGGTGTAGCAACTATAACTATTTTAGAACGGTCAACGGCTAAAGCTTGACCAGAAAGAAAAGCTCCCAAAATAACGAAAAACAAAAAAACCCAGGCTCTCCCTTTCAAGACTAACACCTCCTTAAGAGCTTTAAACAAAGATATTATATAATAAAAAGGGGGTGAAGGAAATGAATTTTAACCCGTCATCTTATAGATACCCTTCAAGAAGAAGCCTGGTTTACGCCAATAAGGGAATTGTCGCAACCTCGGTTCCTTTGGCAGCACAAGCGGGACTCGAAATGCTGAGGGAAGGTGGAAACGCTATAGATGCAGCAATAGCTACAGCTATATGTCTAACGGTCGTTGAACCTACAAGCAACGGTATAGGCGGTGACGCCTTCGCAATAATATATCACAAAGGGAAGCTTCATGGGCTGAATTCGAGTGGTTTCGCTCCAAGGTTGCTTTCGGCAGAAAGGCTTCGAGAGCAAGGGCTCAAAAGAATGCCAAAGTACGGCTTTCCTCCGGTCACAGTCCCTGGAGCACCAGCAGCATGGGCTTACCTATCAAGGAAGTTCGGGAAGCTTCCCTTCAAGAAGCTGTTCGAACCGGCCATCAACTACGCCGAAGGGGGGTTCCCAATATCGGTAACTGTATCGAAACTGTGGAAGAGATCTTTTGAAACATACTCAAAACTGTCTGGAGAAGAATTTTCCTTTTGGTTCAAAACCTTCTGTCCAAAGGGATATCCACCGGAACCAGGAGATATAGTCACCCTTAAAGACCATGCAAAAACCCTAAAAGCCATGGCAGAAAGCTATTGTGAAGATTTCTATCAAGGAGAGCTTGCCGAAAAGATAGATATCTTCTCTCGAAGGTATGGAGGATATATAAGAAAGGAAGATCTGTCCGCCTTTAAACCCGAAGAGGTAAACCCGTTAAAAATTAACTATAAAGGATATGAGGTATTTGAACTCCCTCCGAACTCTCAAGGGATAGTGGTACTGCTGGCTTTAGGAATCTTATCGGAAATTAGAATGCCACCACCTGATACTCCAGAATCCTTGCACCTTCAAATAGAATCCATAAAACTAGCTTTCGAAGACGCCTTCACCTATATATCTGACCCGAGGTTCAGGGAAATTCCAATAGAAGAGCTACTAAGCGAAGAAAGGCTCGAAAGAAGGAGGGCTCTAATAGGTAAAGAAGCTTATGTCCCTAAAGTAGATATGGTCAAAGAGTTCGGCACCGTTTACTTAGCAACAGCTGACAAAGAGGGAAACATGGTTTCCTTTATACAGAGCAACTTCACAGGATTCGGGTCAGGTTTGGTGGTCCCCGAAACAGGAATAGCGCTTCACAATAGAGGCTACAGCTTCAGCTTAGACCCACAAAGCCCTAATTTCTTGGAACCAGGGAAAAGACCCTATCACACGATAATACCGGGATTTTTAATGAAAGATGGAAAGCCAATCGGTCCCTTCGGAGTAATGGGAGCCTTTATGCAACCCCAAGGGCACTTGCAGGTTCTCTGCAGGATAATAGATTGGAATATGAATCCCCAAGAAGCCTTAGACGGCCCAAGATGGCAATGGAGGGGAGAAAAACTCGTACACCTTGAAAAAGGATTTTCAAATGAAATCTTAGAATCCCTGAGGAAGATGGGGCATGAAGCTACCTTCAGCGACGATGTTGACTCCTTTGGAAGAGGACAACTTATCTTTAAACTCGAAAACGGAGCACTCGTGGGGGCAACAGAACCCAGAACCGACGGATATGTAGCCTCCTTCTAAAAGATGCATCAGCGAGAAAAGGGAAGCCAAAGAAAACACGGAGCTAAGCGTTAAAACTCCATCCATATAGATCTCTATGGAAGCGGGTGGGAATTTCCATCCCGAGAGAGTTTAAGATGGCTAAGTTTACAGCTTCACTCTGAGGTATCTTCCAAAACTCAAATCCATCAGGTTCTCCGCATACATCAACCCCTATGATCTTCTCCCTCGGGATCGCCCTAACCAATCTTAAAAGGATATCTAAGGATAGCCATCCTTTACCCCAACGAGCAATGGAAACGTCAAGGATATCCTTATCTATGCTTATATAAACCCATTTATCTTCCAGAAACTTAAGCAACCCTGACGGATCGGGAGTGAGAAGATGCAACTTCCCTCTTCCTCCCCCGATCATGTATATGAAACCAACCTTAAGCAAATTCCTGAGACCAAATGCGAAGTTTAACCAAGAATCGCACCTTACAAAATCGCTCCCCTTCTTAAGTCCGTCAAAATGCTTATCAAAAAGAAGCAATACAAATGGCACTTTAATCCTTCTTAAGAAGACCAAAGATAGATGATGATACTTCCCTCCGCCGATAAAAGCGATAGTTTTATCTCTATGTGGAATCAGTTTATCTAATTCGTCAAGCTTGGCGAAAGAAGTCATAAACCTGATTCCCTCAGACCCCTCGAAGTCCAGGATCTCCCCCAATGAGGATAAATCCTTCTGTAACTTATATACCCCATCAAAATCGAGGATGAGGATGGAAAACGAGCCTTGCATCATAACATCCTCACCTCTAAAAATAATTATAGCTAATCCCTTTAGAGGCCAAAAAACCTGTTTTAATGTCCCTTTGGAAGGGAAGAAAGCTCCAGCTACAATTGACTTGAGGGAAACACCCATCCAAATCTTCGTACCCTTGTGATAAACTGTAATTGCTCTTTCGAAAGGACTTTTAAAGATTATAAACCCAATCGAATAGCAAAGCAATACGAAATATGTGGTATCTTAATTTCAAGCACCGCGGGAAGCGTATAACCCGATGTCAGCTCAAAAAATCGAAAATGAAAACTCAAAAGGAGGCAGTCAGGTCTGAAGGTTCTCTTGGTAAGCACCTATGATACCCTCGGGGGAGCGGCAAAGGCAACATACAGGCTACATAGAGCCCTTTTATCTATCGGGGTAGAAAGCTTAATGCTCGTTAAGAGAAAGCTCAGCGATGACCCTACAGTTATAGGTCATGAGGAGAAGAAGGAACAACCACCGGAGAGGTTGATAAAATCCTTCTTAGACAAGGCCCCTATCCTCATACACGAGCTTGTTAAAAAGAAAAGGCTCGATAAACCATTTAGTATAGAATGGATGCCATCTCTTCAAATGCTAAACCTGATAAAGGAAATCAACCCCGATATCGTTCACTTAAACTGGATATGTAACGGAGCGCTTTCCATAGAAGATATATCCTCTATTAAAAAGCCCATGGTATGGACTTTGCACGACATGTGGCCATTTACAGGAGGATGCCATTACAGCGAAAACTGCAACAGATACGAAGATAACTGCGGGAAATGCAAGATAATTTCAAGTGGCGAGGAAAGGGATTTAAGCCGATTTATTTGGTCAAGAAAGAAAAAAAGCCTTTCAAAAATAGCAAACTTAACCATAGTAGGAGTAAGTAGATGGATAGCTGACTGTGCAAGAAGAAGCTCCATCTTTAAAGGTAGAACCATACTGAACATTCCCAATCCGGTAAGAACAGACGTTTTTAAACCTTCCCGCAAAGTTGAGGCGAGAAGATTCTTCGGTTTCCCTGAAGATAAAAAACTAATCCTCTTTGGTGCCTTCAACGCGATGAAGGATAGGCGAAAAGGATTTTACGAATTAACTAAAGCCCTCCATAAGATAAAAAGAGAGGACGTAGAACTTGTGGTCTTCGGAATCTCGGAATCTAAAAGCTTACCAAATTTTGGATTTAAAACTCACTACATGAGAGAAATAAAGGATGAGCAAATATTGGCCATGCTATACTGTGCAGGAGATGTTATG
Source organism: bacterium 42_11 (assembly GCA_001508835.1). Lineage (GTDB taxonomy): Bacteria > Synergistota > GBS-1 > GBS-1 > GBS-1 > 42-11. The sequence goes on along the minus strand of LGFB01000013.1, from coordinate 7,881 downwards.
GTGGTACCAAGCTTACAAGAATCATTCGGGCAAACAGCCGCTGAGGCTTTATCCTGTGGGACTCCCGTGGTAGCCTTCGGATGCACGGGGTTGCTTGATATTGTAGACCATAAAATCAATGGATACCTCGCTAAACCCTATGATACCGATGACTTAAAACGAGGTATAGAATGGATATTGAACGCACAAAGCTACGAAGAGCTTTCTAAAAGAGCGCGTCAAAAGGTGGTCGAAGAATTCGATAGCAAAGTAGTGGCTAAAAGGTTTGCCAGACTTTACCAGGAAATACTGAACCCTAGGGGTTTACCAAGCATGCATAACTCCAATTGTTCCCATGTGGGGCTTTAACTTTATCTTATATTTCAAGCCAAAACCTTCAACGATCTTGGGTATTTCGATATAATCATCGGGGAGGTGATAGGTACATATAGAGAGGCGCGGTTTAAAACGACGAACAACCTCAGAAGCGCCCAAAAGTAATTTCTTTTCGTAGCCCTCCACATCTGCCTTTATAAAAGATACCGGAGGCAAAAGTCCATTTTTAAAAAGTCCATCGATGGAAACCACCTTTAACCTTAATCTTTCATATTCCAACCACCCTTCATGCCAATGTTTCACCTTATCCTCAGAAAAGGTGCTACTCATAACCCCATCTTTAAAAAGAAACATCTCTAACTCCTCATCCTTTTCACCCAGTCCAAAGGCGAAAACCTTTGCTCTTCCCTCCCTTATATAACTCTGAAGGGTTTTCTTCAAAGCCTCTGCAAGTTCGGGGATAGGTTCAAAGGCAATAACCTTGGCTCCCTTTCTTAAAGCATATAGCGAAAAAAAACCCTCACAAGCCCCGGCATCGATCACCCAATCCCCCGGTCGAACAAGACATCTTCCTCCTTCATAGACCTTCTCTATGAAGATTTCCCGGTAGGCCACCGGTAACCCGCCATGAAAATCAACCGAAGATGGAAGATAGAGGTTGATATCCCCTACCTGATAAAGGGAAAAACCATCTTCCTCCCCAAGAATCCGTATTGAAGGCGGATCTAAGTCTCTTTGGGCCTGAAAGGGGAGGGCCTCTTTTAATACATCTTTCCAATCGACATAATCCGCCATGTAAAATGCCCTTCTAATAAGGCCAAACTTAAACCTTTGGGAGAACCTTCTTGCTAAGTCTATCCCCGTCACCCCCATTGGAATTAGCATAAAGCCTTGCAAAGAATGCCAAGCGACATAAGAGGCAACCCTGTCTTTTTACCACTCGCTTAGCTTATGAACAAATAAACCGCTCCTTAACTTTGGCTCAAACCAAGTGGATTTAGGAGGCATAACCATTCCCGCATCAGAAACGGCCATCAAGGATTTAACGGAAACAGGATAAAGAACGAATGCCACTTTCATCTCCCCAGAATCAACCCTTCTCTTTAATTCTTCAATGCCCTTTATTCCACCAACAAAATCTGTCCTCCTATCAGTCCTCGGATCCGATATTCCCAAGATAGGCCCTAACAAGTTCTCCTGCAAGATATAGACATCCAAAGACTTAACCGGATCAGATTCATCATAAGTTCCCTTTTTGGCCTCGAGCTTATACCACTTACCGCCTAAATACATGCCAAAGAAATGCTCCCTCTCAGGACGATAAGGAGTTTTCCCCCTTTCCTCCAAGAGAAACTTCTCCCCAACCTTGGACAAAAACTCCTCCTCGGTAAGGCCGTTTAAATCCCTCACCACACGATTATATTCCATGATATAAAGGTCCCTGTCGGGGAAGATAACGGCCAGAAAGTAGTTAAATCCCTCTTTCCCGGTAAAGCTTGGGGCTTCCTTTCTTCTTTCAAGCCCCACCTTAACAGCAGCAGCACACCGATGATGTCCATCAGCTATATAAAGGGAATCGATCTTCTTAAAAGCCTCCTCTATCTCCTTTATGAGACCTTCATCGTCTATAATCCAAACGATATGCCTCACGCCGTCTTCGGACTGAAAATCATAAACGGGGCGGTGTCTTTCTATCCAGCCCTCGGTCAATCTGTTTATCTCCTGAGAATATGGATAAAATAGGAATACGGGACCTGTATTAGCGTCGCAAGTTTCGATATGCCTTATGCGCTCCAATTCCTTATCTGCACGAGTGTGCTCGTGCTTCTTAATGACGTTATTGAGATAGTCATCTATACTGCAACATCCTACTATTCCAGTCTGAACCCTTCCTTTCGCGATTTCCCTGTATATATAGAAGCACGGCTTTCCCTCCTCCACTAAGACGCCCTCTTTTACCATTCTCTCTAAATTTTCCCTCGCCCTTTTATAAACCCTGATATCGTCAACGCCAGGCTCGTAAGAAAATTCTATCTCCGATTTTTCAACCCTAAGAAAAGAATAAGGATTACCCTCGACCATCTTCTTCGCCTCATGGAAGCTAAGAACATCATAAGGTAAAGATGCCACAAGCTGAACCAAATCGGCCCGAGGCCTTAAAGCTTTAAACGGCTTAACTATAGCCACCTCTTCATCCCTCCACTTTGATAGGCTTAAAAATATCCTTTATAAAAATGGAGATCCCCAAAAAGGACACAAAAATGGCAACCAAAACCGCGGTATAATAATCGCCATACATATCATATAAAAGCCCTCCAACAATCGGACCACAAACAGCCGCCACCGCATTACCGAGAAAAACGTAGGGATAAACCGTAGTTACGTTATTAATCCCGTACTCCTCCGCTGTCTCTCTTGCGAAAAGGACAAAGTTAGCACCATAGCTGAACCCAAGCAAGAGCACCAACGATGTATATAAGATAGCATTAATGGAAAAAATATACAACCCTAACAAACCTAAGGCTCCACAAAGCAAACCAAGAACTATGGCACGGGGAGAACCGAGCCTGTCTCCTATCCAGCCCCACAAAATTCTACCTAAGCAATTTGACACGGCAAATAATGAAATGCTTGCTGTAACAAGCATTTCATTATCTATCAAAGTCAAGCCCATGTTCTTCAAGTTACCTATCACCATTACACCACCAAAAACGCCGCAGAAAATGCCAAGCCAGAGCTTCCAAAAACGCCATCCAGAAAGAATCTTCCCCTTTCCAAGACTTAAACCTTGATCAGACTGCCCTTCTGGGTCACCAGGCTTGTCAAAAAAGAGGGAGCTTATGGAGATAAGCAGTATATATATAACACCTACCGTCATAAATATCTGGTGGACCGAATAACCTAATCCCTTCAAGTAGGTTATAATAAAGGGCAATACCACTGAACCTAAACCAAAACTACCCACGCTTATGCCCGTAATTAATCCCTTCTTCTGAGGAGGAAACCATCTCATAGGTATGCCTATCCCTAACGCGTAAAGCAAGCCTATTCCTAAGGCGCTCAAAACCCCCAAGGAAAACCAGATTCCCCAGAAGTTTCCCCTAAACAAACCGGCAAGAATATAGCTACCCCCGAACAACGAGCCCACGACGAAGACAAATTTCCTCAAGCTAATTAGCCTCTTTTCGATTCTACCCGCAAATATCATATAAATTGGGATACCTCCGCTTATAGAACCGAAGATTATCTGAGATTGCGTCACTGAAATATAACCACCTTTAATCAGCTCATAAGCGAAGGCGCTCCAAGCATAAACTCCACCTATGCAAAACATCATTAAAACGCTCGAAAGCAATATAACCCATTCCCTTCCCACTCAAGAAACTCCCCTTTCTCCACGAAGTTAGCTTCTTATAAGCTTTTACCATAACTTTGCCAAATGCTCAAGAGTAAATGATATAATTAAAAAAAAGACCAAGGTTATGAGGCTTTCAGATATGGAGGTGGCCAATGTGCAAGATGTAAAAGCAACTGAAAACGTAAGTCTGTATGAGGACCCCAATCATAAGTTTTTATTCCTTGCATGGGAAGAAAAGGAGGAGGAAGGGATAGTTCAGACCAACCAATATATGATAATCGACGGTAACGAGGCCATACTGCTTGACCCAGGTGGCGTCCATGTATTTCCAAGAGTATTAGCAAACGTCTCCGAAATAATAGAACCAAGTAAGATCAGACATATTTTCTTTACTCACCAAGACCCAGATGTTTCCTCAGGAATAATGCTGTGGCTATCTATAGCGGAAAATGCAAGAATCCACATCTCAAATCTGTGGATAAGATTTCTTCCGCACTTCGGCATTTACGACAAAAGCAGGGTAAACCCTATCCCAGACAGAGGAGACAAAATTAAGCTATCTTCGGGAACGGAACTTGAGATAATCCCATCCCACTTTCTTCATTCCACTGGAAACTTCACCTTATACGATCCCAAGGCAAAAATCTTATTTTCAGGAGATATAGGCGCCGCCATCTTTGAGAGAGGAAAAAGATATCTCTTCGTTGAAGACTTCGATAGCCATGTTAAACTGATGGAGGGTTTTCACAAAAGGTATTTAGCTTCAAGCAGTATACTCAAAAAATGGCTTGACATAGTTGAGAAAAAAGAAATAAACATTGTAGCGCCACAACACGGAGCCATATTTAAAGGGGAAAACGTGAAGAAATTTTTCAACTGGCTTAGAACGCTAAGGTGTGGAGCAGATATAATAGATGAAATATATGGAAGGTGATAACATGGTCAAGTTAAAGGGGAAAAGTAGCGAAAAGGTGTTTTCATCGTTTTTTGCGGAAAATCTTATGACCTCATTTATGTCTCAGCTCGATGAAGCTTTACTATCAAGGGTCAGGAAAGCCCAAGGGAATTTGAGGGAGCTTGAAAAAACATTCGATTATACTCGCAAAAAGATAGAAGAATTATCAGGAAAATTTGAAGAGGAAAGTAAAAACCTCGTAAAAAGCATAGAAGACTCTAAGGAAGTGAACAAGCAAATTATAGAGGAATTAAAAAAGTCCGGAGCCGATATATCCAAGATAAGCGAAGTGGTTATGTCCTCCATAAACAAGACTTCTCAAACCCTATCGATGTTTAGCGAAATACAAAATATGGCTGTCGAGATAACGAAGATTGCAAAGCAAACCAATCTTTTAGCTTTAAACGCCTCGATAGAAGCTGCAAGAGCGGGCGAATACGGTAAAGGCTTTGCCGTAGTAGCATCGGAAGTCCAAAAGCTCGCAGGGGAATCAAACAGGGTAGCCAAAAACATAACAGACCAGGTCAGCGAGCTTTCGGGAGCAGTCACGGAAGCGCTGGAAAGCACCAAGCTTGTGGGAGAAATCTTTAACAGCGTTCAAAGCTCTCTTCAACAGCTTATGAACTTCATGCAGGGAAACTACGAACTCCTTTATCGCATAGCTGAGCTCCTTTCGGGAACGAGGGAAAATCTATTAGAAGAAAGAGAAAACTTTGATAAGGCTCTTCAGGTCTTGGAAAAAACGGTAGAAAAGTTTGAAACTTTGTCAAGGGTTATCTCTTCGGTTGTAAAAGCTCAAATGAGGCTCAAGGATTTATCTATTTAAGACTACACGTTTTTTAAGCCAGAACCGGTAAGGGGAATTAAAATCTTCGCCTTTTTCTCGAAATATCCTTCGCTAAGCAAAACCTTAAAACCTGCATAGGTTGCAGCTGAAGTAGGTTCGACAAGAAAACCAAAAGAAATAAGCTCAGAAAGGGCTTGACTTATTTCATCATCTCCAACAGAAACCACCCTTCCATTAGTTTCGTTGATAATATCTTTCATCTCTCCTTTTCTGGGGGGTTCAGGGATAGCTATGCCCTCGGCAAGGGTGGTCTTTTCCTGACTTCTCTCCGTCAAGCTTTCAAAGCCCTTGGCCTGAACCGCTATCATAACAGGTAGCTCAAGCTTTCCCGAGCTTTTGAGCTCTTTAAATCCTTTATAAAGGCCTATAAACAGGCTCCCGCTTCCAACGGGACTTAACACGTAATCAACGGCTCCTATCTGCTCATAAACCTCATAAGAAACCACCTTAGTTCCCTCAAGAAAATAGGGATTAAACCAGTGAGAAACGTAAAATCCCCCTTCAAAGCTTTTTGCCTTTTTATGAACATCCATTCTAGAACCTTCGATTTCATGAACCTCGGCATCTAAAAGCCTAAGAAGCCGCTTTTTCCCCTTACTCGTATAGCCAGGAATGAAAAGGTGGGCTTTCAAGCCCTCGCTCTTCGCAAAGAGAGCAAGGCTTAAAGCAGAGTTGCCGGAAGAGTCCAATGTAACCTCCCTGATACCCTCTTCCTTCAGCTTCGCAACGGTTACATAGGTTCCCCTATCTTTAAACGAACCGCTGGGCATCAAATAATCGAGTTTAAAGAAGACTTTCGTATCGGCAATATCCCTTTCAACGACGGGAGTTATGGGTAAAGTAACGCTCGGACGAAAGCTTTCTTTTATCGGAAGAAGGGGAAGATATCTTCTTACATCTAAAAATCGCTTGTCAAGGCAGCTGTCAAACAGCTTCGGCCTTTCTTCAATGTAATCGACAAGCCCTCCGCACTCACATAAAACCCTAAAGCTCATGTACTCTTTCCCACAAGATTTACATCTTAACAAAACCATCCCTCCCTAAAGGCTAAAAGCCTTATCTAAAAGAATCCTGGCATCCTCCCACCGATTAGGAGCGTTTAACAAGACTAAGAGGACTCTCCTACCCCTTCCTTGTGCCCAAGCGATCAAACAATTCCCCGCCTTTCTTGTATAGCCAGTTTTAACGCCTGAAACCCCTGGATAATCACCCAAAAGCTTATTCCTGTTCACAAGCTTAAAAACCTTTTTCCCGTCCACGGTTCTTATATAAACGCTGGGTATCGAAACTATCTTAGCAAAAATGGGTTTTCGCATAGCAAACTCCGTCAAAACCGCCAAGTCATAAGCGCTTGAGTAATGATTAGGATGGTCATGGCCACAAGCGTTAGCAAAATGAGTATCTCTTAATCCAAGCCTTTTGGCTTTGAGATTCATTATCCTAACAAAATTAGCCTCGCTACCCCCAATATATTCGGCTAAAGCTCTGCAAGCGTCGTTAGCAGAATAAATCAAAGTAGCGTAAAGCAAATCTATAACCCTCACCCTATCATCAGGCTTAAGACCTATTCTTGAACCCCTCTCCCTTTCCACAGACTTACCAACTTTAACCACAGCGTTCAAATTCGCCCTCTCGATAGCAATTAAAGCTGTCATTACCTTGGTCAAGCTTGCGGGAGGAAGCCTTTCGTGAATATTTTTACCCCATACTATCTTGCGGTTTACCTTGACCAAGTAAGACGAAGCTGAGGGAGAAAAGGGATCAGAAAGCTTTTGCCCAAAGGCGGGTTCATGTAACATAAAGAGCGAGAATAAAATTCCCCAAAGAATAAACCTCTTCCTTCCGATCATCAAAATACGCCTCCCTTTAAATTTTAGAAGAAAAGGGTATTATATGCAATATTGAAAAGTTCTAAATAAACTTAACCTTAGCCCCTTTTAGCCCCGCTACTACATATTCATCTTCCGTATCAATCACTTTAAAGACTTCAAGCCCTCTTTTCTCGAACATCTTGGCAAGCTCATCTCCCGCGGGAAGAAGGTCATTCTTGGTAACCTCGTTTAAGGCATGAATCCTGTGAATGGTATCTCTACCAGAAGAGTGGACAACAGCAAATATTCCTCCCTCCTTAAGAAAGCTAACCAAGTGGCTTATAAGGCCTTCTTTGTTTTCAAAGTGAGGAAAAGAGGAGTAACATATTATAGCATCGAAACTCCTATCGAACTCATAACTTTCCGCATCTCCCCAAATGTAAAGGATACCGTCGCTTCCGAACTTTCTCCTTGCCACAGCAAGCATGTTCTCCGCTATATCTATTTCAACTATCAGAGAAGGCATAAAAAGTTTCCTTAAAAACGGGATTAAAACCCCTGTCCCGGAACCCACATCAAGGATGACGCCGCCTTT
>LGFB01000012.1 GCA_001508835.1 bacterium 42_11 | reverse complement strand
CTGCTTCACGAAGATCAAGTTATCCTTCCTCTCTTCGCAGATGGGGAATTTCCCATCAAGCCGCCGGCGGTGGTTTTGAATCGTGTGATTTCTGCCTCTCATGCCTTTTACATATCTCGGGTCCTTGAAAGTAAGGGTATAAAGGTAATTAGCTCTTCAAAGGCCATATCCAACTGCCTGGATAAGGCTTTAACGACTCTTCTTTTAGTGGAAAACGACATACCTATTCCTCGCACTTATCTTGCCTTTTCTCCTGAAAATGCCTTGGAAGCCATTGAAAGAGTTGGCTATCCTGCAGTTGTTAAACCTGTTAATGGTTCTTGGGGAAGGCTTTTGGCAAAGGTTAATGATAAGGATGCGGCGGAAGCTGTTTTGGAGCACAAGTATACATTGGGCAATACCTTGCAGAAGATATTTTACATCCAAGAGTATGTGAATAAGCCGGGTAGGGATATCAGAAGCTTCGTTATAGGTCGTAAGTGCTTAGCGGCCATATACAGAGTATCTCCTCATTGGATAACAAATACGGCAAGGGGGGGAGAGGCGAAAAATTGTCCTTTAACTCCCGAGATTATTCAGCTTTCCGAAAAAGCTGCATCCGTTGTCGATGGTGAGATTGTAGCTATTGATATATTTGAGACTCCCTCTGGGGAGCTTTTGGTTAATGAGATAAATCACTCCCCTGAGTTTAGAAATAGCATTGCCCCTACTGGTGTGGACATTCCAGGGGAGATTGCAAGATATGTTAAAAGCTTTCTTTAATGGGGGTGAATTAAATGTTAATCAAATCTCGCTGTCCTGAATGTGATGCTATTTTGGAGTTTGAGGATCCTGAGGTGGGAGAGATAATAATATGCCCCGATTGTGGGGTTGAACTTGAGGTTGTTAGTTTGAATCCCTTGGAGCTTGAGATTGCTCCCGAGGTTGAAGAGGATTGGGGGGAATAGCTTTGGGACGGAAGATAAGAAAGTGCTCTTAATTTATACGATACTGAGGGATGAAGAGAGGATAATTGATAAGGCCTTAAGTAAAAGGGGGATAAAGGTGGAGAAGGTTTTGGGGAACAGAACTCTTTGGGAATTGGGAAATGGACTGCCGGAAGCCAGATTGGCTATAAACAGGACATTAAGCGCTTCTCAGGCGGCTTATATATCTTTCTTGCTTGAAGAGAGAGGGGTTAAGGTTATAAATCCCTTTAGAACGATGACTATATGCAACGATAAGGCTTTAACCACTGACCTTTTGGCCAAAGAGGGCGTTCCCGTTCCCCGAACCTATTTAGCCTTTACCCCTGAAAGGGCTTTTGAGGCTCTTGAGGAGATTGGATATCCAGCGGTTATAAAACCTGTTACTGGCTCTTGGGGAAGGCTTGTGGCAAAGGTAAACGATAGAGATGCAGCGGAGGCTGTAATATCCTATCGCTGGAATTTGGGAAGGGTTCAGCAAAAAGCCTTCTATATTCAGGAGTATGTTAAGAAGCCTGGAAGAGATATAAGGGTGCTTGTTATTGGGGGAAAGGTCAGGTATGCCGTTTATAGAAGCTCTTCTCATTGGGTAACCAACACCGCAAGGGGAGCAAGGGCCTACCCCTGTCCCGTTACGAAAGAATTGGCCGATATAGCAGAAAGGGTAGCTTCCATCGTTGGGGGAGACATAATAGCGTTGGACCTTTTCGAGAGCGAAAAGGGGCTTTTGGTTAACGAGGTTAATTCTACTCCCGAATTTGCAAGGTCTTCTCGTGATGTTGGCATTGATGTGGGTGAACTTATAGCTGACTATATCGAGGAGGTGCTTTCGTGAAAAAGGCTGTTGTCTTTGGTGGTAGAGGCTATACTGGAGGGGAACTTTTAAGGATTTTATCCCAGCATGAGGGGATAGAAGTTATAGCCGTTGCCTCTCAGGGGGCGGTAGGCGAGCCTATTTGGAGATATCATCCCCATTTAAGGGGGTTCTTTAAAGGTGGCTTTGTGAGTTACGAAGATGCTTTAAAAGAGGATTTCGATATAGCCTTTGTTGCTCTTTCGCATGGTGAGGGTGCGGAGCTTGTAAAGGAGATATACGAAAAGGGTAAAAGGGTGGTTGATTTAAGCGCGAACTTTAGGCTTAAAAATCCCGAGGATTATAGAAAGTGGTATTCTTGGGAGCATCCCTTTCCGGAGCTCCTTAGCGAATCGGTTTATGGCTTACCTGAGATTCATCGGGAAAAACTACCTGAGGCAAGGCTTATTTCAGGTGTAGGTTGTAATGCTACAGCTATAAATTTGGCTTTGCTTCCATTAACGGAGCGGAACTTATTGAATGCCTTTCACGCTGATATAAGGGTAGGGTCCTCTGCGGGCGGAGCTAAACCCTCAGAGGGAGGACATCATCCGGAGAGGAGCAGGGCTTTAAGGATTTACGCTACCTATGAACACAGGCATCTTGCGGAGGTTATTCAGGAGACAGGTGTGAACGGGGAGATAAGGATTACGGCTGTCGAGCTTGTGAGGGGAATACAGGCTGTCATCAGATGTGAGCTTAAGGAGTCGTTAAGTGAAAAGGAGATATTGAGAATTTATAGAGATAGATACTCTTCTGAGCCTTTCGTTGAGTTATGTCCTTTCAAGCCGGAACACCTTCGCTTTCCCGATCCAAGGTGGGTTACCGGTAGCAATCTCTGTATGATTGGCGTTAAGCTTCATCCTGATGGAAGAACTTTAACGGTGGTGAGCGCCATTGATAACTTAGTTAAGGGTGCTTCCGGTAGTGCTGTTCAGGCTGCGAATGTGGCTTTGGGATTGCCAGAAGATATGGGATTAAGGCTAACACCTGTTTATCCCGTTTAGGGGGTGAGCTCTCTTGATTGTCGTAAAGATAGGAGGAAGTCTTAACGGTAATTTTAGAAACGTGTGTGCTGATATAAAAAGGCTTTATGATATGGGCAAGAAGGTAGTCGTGGTTCACGGCGGAGGAGAGGCAACCAATGAGCTCTCAAGGAGACTGGGAATAGAGGTCGAGAAGGTTATCTCTCCCTCCGGCATTGAGAGTAGAAGGACTACAAAAGAGGTTCTTGAGGTCTTTGTTATGGCGTGTGCTGGAAAGATAAACAGGTTCTTGGTTGCTGAATTGCAAAGCTTGGGGGTTCAGGCAATTGGGCTAAGCGGAGCTGATGGAAGGGTAGTGGAGGCCGAGAGGAAGGTTATAAAAGCTGTAACCCCCGAAGGTAAGATAAGGCTTATAAGGGACGATTACTCTGGGAAAATAAGAAGCATAAACGCAACCTTCTTGAATCAGCTTTTGGATATGGGCTTTGTGCCTGTGGTGGCTCCCGTTGCCTTTAGTTCTGAGGGGGAACTGCTTAATGTAGATGGGGATACTTTAGCGAGTAAAATAGCTCTTTGTTTAAAGAGTGAAGATCTGATTATTCTTTCTGATGTTCCAGGTCTTTTAAGGGATTTGAGGGATCCCGAAAGCCTGATAGAAGATGTTTTTCCCGATATGGAGGCAGAAATTTTAAGGGTGGCTAAGGGCAGGATGAAGAAAAAGGTGATGGCGCTGTTTGAAGCCGTAAGGGGAGGAGTTGAGAGAGGTATTATAGCCTCTGGATACAATGATAGTCCGATAATATCGGCTTTGCAGGGTAAGGGAACCATTTTCAGGGGAAGGAGTGAATGCAATTTTGAGCCTGATGGAGTTGGAAGAGAGGTATGGAAGTGGCGTATATCCCAAAGTGCCCTTGAGGCTGGTTAAAGGAGAGGGAGCAAAGGTTTGGGATGAGAATGGCCGAGAGTATATAGATTGCGTTGGAGGACATGGAGTTTGTATAGTGGGTCATTCTAACCCTTATATTATCGAGGCCATAGAGGCGCAGGCTAAGAAGATAATGGTTTGTTCGGAGACCTTTTATCATGAAGAGAGGGCCTTGCTTTATAAAGAGCTTCTTGAGGTTATGCCCCATTATATGGGTAGCGTGTTTTTGTGTAATAGCGGAGCTGAGGCGGTAGAAGCGGCTATAAAGTTTGCGAGGATATTAACGGGTAGAAAAAAGATAGTGGCTTTAAAGAGGGGCTTTCACGGCAGGACCTTTGGCGCCTTAAGCGCCACATGGAATCCCAAATATAGGGAACCCTTCGAGCCGCTGGTCCCGGGATTTGTGCATGTGGACCCTGAAAATAAGGAAGAGCTTGAGAGCGTTATAGACGAAGATACGGCTGCGTTTATATTTGAACCTGTTCAGGGAGAGGGAGGAGTTTACCCCTTGAGTGGGGAGTATTTGAAGTTTGCTCAAGAAGTTTGTAAGAGCAAGGGGGCTTTATTTATATCCGATGAGATACAGACTGGTTTTTGTAGAACGGGAAGGTTTTTTGCCTTCCAAAGGTATGAGCTTTCTCCCGATATAGTTTGCTTGGCGAAGGGGATGGCTGGGGGACTTCCAATAGGTGCTGTTGTCTTAAGGGATTCTTTGGGTAAGATTCCTTCAAGAACTCATGGTTCCACATTTGGTGGAAATCCTCTTTCTTGTGCTGCTGCAAGGGCGGCTGTAAGATTTATGAGAGAGAATGCCCTCGATAAGAGGGCTGAAGAGTTGGGCAAGCTCTTCTTGGAGGGCTTAAAAAGTATAAACTCCTCCCTTGTCAGGGATGTAAGAGGTTTAGGTTTAATGATTGGTGTGGAGCTCAAAAAGAGAAGCGCTCCATACCTTAAGGCTCTGGCTGATGAAGGAGTTTTGGCTCTTCAGGCGGGGCCAACCGTGATGAGGTTTTTACCCCCTCTTGTGATTAATGAGGATGAAATAAAATTTGTTGTGGATAAAGTTGGGAGGGTGCTTTCGGGTAATGGATCCAATTGAGCTTCTTTATGGTATGGTTAGGATAAAGAGCTTTGCTGGAGAGGAAGAGGAGATAGGAAGGTTTCTGCTTGAGGTTTCTGGGAAGCTTAACTTTGACGATGCCTATTTAGATGAGGTTGGCAATTTTGTCGCTGTTAGAGGTAAAGGTGATACCGAGGTCTATCTTGTAGGGCATATGGATACCGCTCCCGGATGGATAGAGCCTCGTATCGAAGGAAATATACTCTTTGGTAGGGGAAGTGTGGATGCGAAGGGACCCTTGGCTACCTTCATTATCGCTGCGTCCGAGGTTTCTCTTCCAGAGGATTTAAAGCTTGTGGTTGTGGGAGCTGTTGAGGAAGAGGGGCTTTCAACGGGTGCTTTACACCTTTTAAACAAGGTTTCTAAGCCACCCGCCTATCTTATAATAGGGGAGCCAAGCGGTGTTGATGGGGTTACTTTGGGATATAAAGGTTCTCTCTTCATCAAGAAGAGTTTCGTGTCCGATGTATCCCATCCCGCTTCGGGAAATGAGGGAGCTATAGAAGAGGGCTTAAAGAGCCTTCAAGAGATAAGTAAGATTTTGGAGAAATTAAATGAGGGAAAAGATAGTCCCATAGATAGGGTTGATATGAAGGTAAGGGAAATAGTTTCTACGAGCGATGGATTAACCGAGAGGCTTCATCTCGGAGTATCTTTTAGGCTACCTTTATGGATTGATCCCGATGAGCTTCTTAATATTTTAGGAGATGGCTGGAAGCCTCACTTTAAAGCGAAGGCATACAGGTGCGAAAGAAATAACCCGTTGGTTTCGGCCTTTAACAGGGCTATAAGGAGCAAAGGCCTTAAGCCGAAACATAAAATGAAAAGTGGAACTGCAGATATGAACTTATTGGCTCCCGTTTGGGGTTGTCCATCGGTGGCTTATGGTCCGGGTGACAGTTCCCTTGACCATACCCCAAGGGAGCATATAAATATAAAGGAGTATCTCCTCTCTATCGAGATATTAAAAGAGGTTTTGCGCTCCATTCCTCCCACCCTATAGATAGATGGGGTAGGGGATGCTCCCGTCCCCTGCCCCAAAATCTTTTATTATGTTAAAATTATTATTGTCATGTATAGGGTGTTTCAGGTGGTTGAATCCTTCGGTGGTGGAGTCTTCCAGTCGGTAAGACAGATATGCAATAACCTTCCGCGCGATCTTTTCGATGTTTACCTCATTTACTCTTTAAGGAAGGAAACGCCTCTTAACTGGGAAAGCCTAATCAAGGAAGATGTGAAAAAGATATATCTCCCCATGGTGAGGGAGATATCTCCATTTAAGGATTTGCGCTCCCTCTTCGGTTTAATAGGACTCATAAGGAAATACGATCCCCATATAATACACCTTCATTCTTCGAAGGCTGGCTTTTTGGGCAGGGCTTCTGCCTTTATATTGGGCAAGAGGGCGGTCTTTTACTCTCCGAGGGGGTTTTCCTTTCTTATGAAGGATACCCCATATTGGAAGAGGAGTTTGCTTTTTTACCTTGAAAAAATAGCCTCCCTCTTCGGAGGGGTAATTCTTGCCTGCTCTTATGGTGAACTTTCTGAGGCTAAAAGGCTTACCTCGAGGGTGGAGCTTTTAAATAACGCCGTTGACCTTAAGGAGATAGATGATATTCCATCTTACGACTTTAAGGATGGCAAAGTTAGAATAGCCATCGTTGGGCGAGTAACTTATGCGAGGGCTCCTTGGCTCTTTAAAAGCATAGCGTTAAAGCTTTCTTCTCCTTCCGTTGAGTTCTTATGGATAGGCGGGGGAGAGCTTCAGGAAGAGCTCAAAGGCTCCCCTATCAGAGTTTTAGGTTGGCTTGGTAGAAAGGAGGCAATATCCTATCTTAAAGGTATAGATATATACCTTCAGACTTCTTTATGGGAGGGGATGCCCATAGCTGTTCTTGAGGCCATGGCCTGCGGAAAGCCTGTTGTCGCAACCGATGTGGTGGGTAATAGGGACCTTGTCCTTCATGGTGAAACTGGGTTTATCGGAAGAGACGAAGGCGAGCTTATCTATTTTCTCAAAAGGCTTATAGAGGATAGAGACTTAAGGCTGAAAATGGGAAGCGCGGGCAGAAGAAGGGTTGAGAAGGAGTTTTCCATTGATGTTTTGATAAAGAGGCTTGTTTCCCTTTACTTAAAGGGGGTGGCTTTGTGAAAAGGATTTTTCCCTTTTTACTTTTAGCCGGGGACATCTTTGCCATCTTTTTATCTTTTGCTTTAGCTTACTTTTTAAGACACGATGTTTTGAAAAGCTTCTTTGTTCTTAAAGCCGTATCCTGGAGTATGTATCTTGAAATAATTCCCTTCGTCGCTTTAATTTGGATTTTGGCCTTAGCTTGGGAAGGGCTTTATATAGAAACTTTCTTGGACCCCTTGGATGAGCTTTTTTACATAGGTAAGGCTACCCTTATAACTGCTCTTTTATTCCTTTCCTTTAGCTTTATTTACAGGCTTCTTGAATTTTCAAGGGCTGTCATGCTTCTTTCTTTTCTGGTTTCCTTGCCCTTGCTTTTCTACATAAGATATCTTATAAGGTATCTTTCCTGGAGGTTGGGACTTTTTAGAAGGAGAACGCTTATTCTTGGAGCGGGAGAGATGGGAAGATTGATTTTATCTAAGCTTAGGAAGTATCCCCTTTGGGGTTATGAACCTATTGGATTTCTTGATAGCGAGCTTTCAGGTTCCCTTGTGGAGGGAGTTCCCGTTATAGGAGGTTTAGATGATGTGGAAAGGGTTGTTAGGGAGAGGGATGTCGATATGATAATCATTGCCTTGCCCTCTCTTTCCAGAAATGGGCTTGCTTCCTTAGCCTTAAGGTGTGAGCGCCTTGGTGTGCCGGTTAAGCTTATTCCCGATCTTTATGGGCTATCTTCGGCTTCCGCTCGGTTGGAGGAAGTAGAGGGATTGTTTTTAATAGAAGTAAAAAGAAATCTTATAAAAGGCTGGAATGCCATCATTAAAAGACTTTTTGACCTTCTTATTTCCGTTCCTGCCTTGGTGGTTTTATCTCCCTTGTTTTTGCTTATAGCCATACTAATCAAGCTTGATTCTCCAGGTCCCGTTTTATATGTGGCTTCAAGGTTAGGGAAGGGCGGGACCACTTTCCCCTGTTATAAGTTTAGAAGTATGTATTTGAATGCTGATGAGATTCTCGAAAGGTATCTTGAGGAGAATCCGGAGGCAAGGGAAGAATGGGAAAAATTTGCTAAGCTGAGAGGGCACGACCCAAGGTTGACGAGGGTAGGGAGGTTTTTAAGAAAATGGAGTTTAGATGAGCTTCCCCAGCTTTGGAACGTTTTAAGGGGAGAAATGAGCATTGTTGGGCCAAGACCTTATCTTCCACGGGAGAAGGAAAAAATAGGGGAATATTTCGATGTCATACTTGAAGTTAAGCCGGGGATCACCGGGCTTTGGCAGATAAGCGGGCGTAACCTCACCACCTTTGAGGAGAGGTTACGCCTGGACGCTTATTATATACAGAACTGGTCTTTATGGCTTGATATCAAGATAATGATCAGGACCTTTTTTGTTGTTCTTCTTGGAAAGGGAGCTTACTAAAAAGATGGGAACCAGGAATATTAAATAGGAGAGGCCTGTTCCGCTTCCCGATGCTACACATCCTCCCAAAAGCGGGTTTTCCTCTTTTCCCTCTCCATTTAAGGTAACATAGGATATGCTTTCTGAGGGATCATTGCTCTGAATGACCACATAGGCGTTGTAAGTTTTATCATCCTCAGGTTTGAAGGAGACTTGTAGCTCTGCTGATTCTCCAGCGGGAACGGAAAGCGTAGTTGGGGTTATTGAGAAAGCCGAGCTATCTTCTCCTCCCACGCTTGCTTCCACGTTTAGTGTGCCTGTTCCCGTGTTCGTGATGGTGATGGTTAAGGTTTTTGTCTCATTTATCTTTACCTCTCCAAAATCTAACTTGCTGGGAGTTATTTCTATGGCTGGGATTTCGGTTCTCTCACCGAGAATAATTTTCCCATAGTTGGATGGCGATAAATGTCCGTAATCAAGGCCTGTTAGGTCTTCAGGCCATCTGATGTCATCTTGGGATTTTCCGGCATCGTAAACGAAAATGTAAAGGTGGACCTCGTCACCTGAAACTCGGTTCCATCGCAGGGTGTAATCAATTTTTAGCTCGTATTGCAAATGGCCTGTAGAAAGGGATGTGGCGAAGCTGAGCTCGTTGCTGGAGGGAGTTTCATAGGTCTCAGCTATATTCGGCATACCGGAGTTTCCCCATATGGCTCTAAAAATCCCTTCCCAGCTTACTCCATTGTATCTCACCCAGTAATTTCCCTCGTTGCCCTTGCTTTGAGGCCAGCTCCAATCGCCATCCGTGTCGAAGTAAATTCCGATTCTGTCATCCTGATTTAGGGTATAATCTTTAGGGTCATCTACCGCTATGTAGAGGTATTTTTCATCGCACTTAAGGTAGATTTTAGCACCGTTGTTTTCTATGATTTGGGCATCTGCCCATTCGGCCGTATCTATGATCCCGTCTATCTCTACACTGCTTTGGCTCATCGGAACGTTGATTTGGGGCGCTGTTTCCCTTAGGTAGTTTTTAAGAAAGTCGTTCCATGAAGATAATGCCGTGAAGGCTCTTCTTGTGTCACCGTAAAAGGGATTATATTCCCTTCCTTGGGGGAAGTATATGGAAATGCCCGAGGCTTCGCTTACGCTTTGTGAGTTATACTTTTTGAAAACCGCATCCTCTACCTTGCTTTTAAGGTTTAGATCGTTTGTGAAGCTTCCCAAGTCTATCTGATATTGAAAGTCCTCTTGAAGAGGGAAGCTTAAGACGCTTTCCCTTAAGGTTCTTATTGAGTTCCAGTTTCCGGTCGTGGAGACCTCTTCGGTAAAGGAATTCAAAGCATCTATTACTTGACTTAACTTGTTCACCTCCACAGCTGAAAGGGTTACGGGGAGAAACCCGTTTTTATAGGCGGTTTCGTATTTTTCCACGATGGTTTCGCACAACACCCTTGGTGTCATGGATGGGTCAGAGACCAGGGCGCTTATTATGTCGTCGTAAGGAAAGCCGTCGGCGGGAACTTCGGCCTCTGAGCCTACAAAGTAGTCCGCTATCCCAAGAAGCTCGGCCATGATTTCTATGGTTCCCATCAGGCAAGCATCCATTGCAACTACATCAATGTGTTTACCTTGGAGAGCCTCTTTTATCTCATATGCCCACAGCACATCGCTTTCGGTATCATCTATAACTACCCATTTTAGTGTGGGGTTACCTTCCTTTTCCTCTTTGCCTTTCCATCCTTGTCCATGGTTCCATATCACGAGGATATAATTATTTGCTGGATAGTTTTTGATTGCCCATTCTACGAAACTTTTAAGTTCCTCCGGGTCGCCCATGTTTACCTCTCTTCCGCCGTTCCCATCTCCCCAGTTTGATATGGCATTGTCTTCCGTTGGTGTCATTCCGCGAGTTACATAAAACCTGTGGGCTTTTGTCCAGTTTCCATAGCTTGAGTCGTATCCAGGTGCTCTATCGAGCTCTACGACTATATTAACATTTGAATTTGAACCTACCGATGAGAGTTCCAAAAAGTCCTGAATTGCATAAGGTTCAAGGTTATTATCTCCTGCCATGTAAATCATGACCGTCCAGTTTGAGAGTCCAAAGGCATATCCGGGAAAGAAGGTCAAAAATAAGAAAAGCATTACCTTCCAAGTTTTTTTCACTGATAATCCCTCCTTAATAGGTTAAGATAATTTTTCTGTAAATTGCTCCTCCATATTTAATTTCGACTTCAACCCCGTCGGGTTTATCGCCGGGGGTTTCCCACGCTTCAAGGAAGCTTTTGTTTTTAACGAATCTGAATGAGATACTGAAATCTTTGTCCTCTATGATAACTTCTTCATTTCTTAAGAGCTTGCCGTTCTTAAGTTCGTAATCTACCTTTTCTAAGCCCTCTTTGCCAACTTTTAAAAAGGAAAGCCTCGTTTTCTCTCCTACGAAGTTTAGACCCGTTTGGGTTTGAAAGGAGGATCTCAAATCGCTGGAGAGAAGCTCAAGGATTCCCCTAACTACTTGGTTTTCCAAGGCCACGCTTTCGGAAAACTCTCTACTTCTTGTTGTTCCCACGAGGAGCCCCAGGAGGCTTCCGCCGATGAAGGCGGCAATGGCCAAGGCCACAAGAAGCTCTATAAGCGTCAAACCCTTTCTCATAGTAAGATTATATCAAAAACTCCCCTCTTCATTTTTGCAAGGTTTATTGAAGCGATAATGAGAACAAAAATGTTCATAAATTCTTTTATTCTTTTGTTTTAATTTATGGCTTGACATTGAGAACAGAATATGTTACCTTTAGGTTGGTAGGTAGTCTTCAGCGAGTTCGTGAAAGGTTTTATGGGTATGGAAAATTTAATTCATTTTTCATTGGCGTAAAATCTTTGAGGAAAGGGGTAGATAAGGATGGCAAAGTTTACGGTGCATGAAAGCGAAGTTCAGGGAGTGAAGAAGGATCCACCAAGAGTCTCGAAGGTGCTTGTGTGTAATAAAACTGTTGGTGCAACGAAGATTTCTATGGGTGTAAACGTTACAGAGGTAGGAAGCAGAATTCCTGCTCATGCGCACGATGGTCACGAAGAAGCCATGTTTATTATCTCTGGTAGGGGCAAATTGATTGTTGAGGGGCATGGCGAGTATGAGCTTACGCCTGGAACGGCAATTTTTGCTCCCTCTGGAGTTAAGCACGAGATTATAAACACAGGGAATGAACCCTTAAAGCTTGTTTGGGCTTATTCTCCGCCATTACCTGATCATTTAAAGTAATATGGTTCGTGAAGGCCCATACGGAATACAGGTTAAGTCCGTATGGGCCTTTCTTTTAAAAGGGAAATGATTGATTTGTCCAAGAAAGGGAGGTGCAACTTATGAAATATAAATATTCTACCGGTTCCATGGATAAGGCAGATGGTATTTACTTTCAAAATATGACTTGGCGTCAGGTTGAGGAAAGGCTTAAGAAGGACGATATAATAATCATTCCCGTAGGTAGCACGGAAAATCATGGTAAGGGTCAATGTTTTGGAGAGGATACCTTCATAGTGACGAGGATTGCTGAAACGGTTGCAAGGGAAACCGGTTGCACCGTTTCCCAGCCTATATGGTTTGGTTCCCACCCTTGGAATCAGATGGGTCAACCTGGAACTATAATCGTGCCAGATGAAGTGTTTATCCCCTATCTTATGTCTGTCATAGCGGGCTACTGGAATGCCGGTTTTAGGAAACAGATACTTCTTAACGGACATGGACAGGAGTATGTTATTCCTCTTGCCATACAGGCTTTCGGCAAGCAGTATCAGGTGCCTGCAATAGTATGTATGGTTAACTGGCCAACCGTTGCTGCAGAAGAGCTTAAGGATAAAGAGCATGGTGGCCCATGGGAGACTCCCTTCAGACATGCTGATGAGGTTGAGGCCTCCATATCTTTGGCTCTATTCCCTGAGATGAATGAACCTGAGCATATGGAGGATTCCGAGCCTTTCGGTTTCATGCCAGAGGGGCATATAGACAAGGGTGGGGATATCTATCAATATCCTATTCCCGGACACGCTCAGATAGGCATGGGAGCTTTAGAGGTTGTTGTATACCCGCAGGGTGTGATAGGTAAACCTTCCTTGGCTAAGGCTGAGAAGGCCTACAATGCCATAGACAAGATAATAGACTACCTCATAGAGTTACACAATATTATCCTGGAGAAATTCCCGCCCGGGAAGCTTCCTGAGGCTAAGTATGTGAGTGAAAGGGACGAAAAAGAGATCGAGGCATTGCTTAAGGGACCGCGTAACGGTGGTAAGAGCCTCTACTCCTTAGGGTTACCCCGCTTTTAGGGGGGTAACCCTCTTTTATAAATAAATTTTTGTTTAAGGGGGGATTGTTGTGGATTCCAGAAGGGACCAGTTTTTCCAAGTTGTTTATGAAAGAAGAAGTATAAGAGATTTTAAACCTGGTAAGGTTTCTGAAGAA
>LGFB01000011.1 GCA_001508835.1 bacterium 42_11 | reverse complement strand
AAACGCAAATTTCCAAATAGAAACTTAGTTATGAAGAAGCTTGCAACTATTATAAGAATTCCTGTCACATAGGTTCCCCTTCTTAGAGCAAGCTGGGGGTCTTCGTCTTTCCTAATCCTAACAAAGAAGGTCCCTATTATAGCTGCCAAGATACCTACAGCAGCAAGTATCAAGGGATAAGCTACGCCTTTAAGCCCATAAACCACAGCTCCCACTATCATAGCCGCTATTATAGAGTTAACATAAGATTCAAAAAGGTCAGCTCCCATACCCGCTATGTCTCCAACATTGTCTCCCACGTTATCAGCGATAACAGCAGGATTTCTTGGGTCATCTTCAGGAATACCAGCCTCAACCTTACCAACAAGGTCCGCACCTACATCAGCAGCTTTGGTATATATCCCTCCACCCACACGAGCAAAAAGGGCTATAGAGCTAGCCCCAAAACCAAAACCATTAATTATATTAGGATCACCAAATATTGAATAAAGAACCGCAACACCCAAAATACCGAGACCCACAACCGACATACCCATAACGGTTCCACCCAAAAAGGCAATCCTTAAAGCGGGAGCAACCCCTTGGGTTGCAGCATAAGCCGTTTTTCCGTTAGTTCTCGTAGCTATACTCATACCTACATATCCTGCTAAGGCAGAACAAAAAGCACCGGAAATAAAAGATATAGCGGTGTTTAAACTTATCTTCCAAGCTAAAACCGCTGTAACAACCAAAACGAACGGAATCAGCACTTTGTACTCTCTAAAAAGGAATGTCATAGCTCCTCCATGAATGATGCCAGATATCTCCCGAACCTTTTCAGGACCCGAATCAGCAATCTCCACCCTCTTAGCGGCATATGCCGCAAAAACAAGAGCCAAAATCCCAGAAGCAATGGAGAAAACTAAAACTCCCATGTTCAGGTAGCACCTCCTATATTTAATATTTTAGGTGTTATACCAGGCTTCACTCCTCCAAGGATGGGGGAGAAGAAGCTCGTTATAAACTTGCAAAGCATACCTATCCGTCATGCCCGCTATGTAGTCGATAATCACTCTCTCTATTTTCTCAGACTCTAAGCTCTTTCTAAAGCTTTCCGGTAATTGTTCAGGATGATCAAGAAAGAAACTGTAAAGCTCTTTAAGCATGTAGCGAACTCTGGGACGCTCCCTCTGGGCTATTTCACCCATATACACCCTTTCATAAAGGAATTTCCTGAGCCCTTCCATCGCTATTAAGATATCCTCGCTCAGGATAATTTCGTTCTTATCCATGCTATTTTCAACACAATCTTTCACCATCTTGTCTATCCGCTCTCCATGGGTTTTGCCAAGAAATTCAATCACATCTCTTGGTAACTCTTCAAGGGACACCAAACCCGCTCTAATAGCATCATCAAGGTCATGATTCAAATATGCTATACAATCTGAGATTCTAACTACCATTCCTTCAAGAGTCAAGGGGGGAGAGGAAGAAAAACCTTTGCTAAAATCAACCTGTCCCTTAGAATGCTTTAATATACCATCTCTCACCTCCAAGGTCAAGTTAAGCCCATTACCATCCCTCTCAAGCTTATCCACAACTCTTAGACTTTGCTCAGCATGCTTAAAACCACCAAGGCCGGCTTCTTTCGCTATTTCATCTAATGCCTCTTCGCCCATATGCCCAAAGGGTGTATGTCCAAGATCATGACCCAAAGCTATAGCTTCCGTTAGATCCTCATTAAGACGCAAGGCCCTCGCTATCGTCCTCGCTATTTGGGCGACCTCAAGAGCATGCGTAAGCCTCGTTCTATAATGATCCCCTTGAGGAGATAGGAGGACCTGCGTCTTATATTTAAGCCTTCTAAAGGCCTTTGAGTGTATTATTCTATCCCTGTCCCGCTGATAGCAAGTTCTTAAATCACATTCCCTTTCAGGCTTAAGCCTTCCCCTACTATTTTTAGCTAAAGAAGCATACTTAGATAAAATCCTCTCTTCTAAGCTCTCGGTTAACTCTCTTAAAAGCATTATCTCCCATCTTCGCTAAGCTTAGCATGAGCAGCTGCAAGCCGAGCCACAGGCACCCTGAAGGGAGAACAGCTTACATAGTTTAAGCCTATTTGATGGCAAAATTCTATCGAAGAGGGCTCGCCTCCATGCTCCCCACATATGCCTATCTTCAAGTTAGGCCTTGTTTTCCTTCCCTTCTCAACTGCTATCTTCATCAAAGCACCAACGCCGTCTCTATCCAAAACTTCGAATGGGTTATCCTTAAGTATTTTCTTCTCTATATATTGAGGCAAAAATTTACCTTCAACATCGTCTCTTGAAAATCCAAAAACGGTTTGAGTTAAGTCATTAGTGCCAAAGGAAAAGAATTCAGCATACTTAGCTATCTCATCGGCCGTTAAGGCTGCTCTCGGAAGCTCTATCATCGTTCCAACATGATATTCAACTCTTACCCCTGCTTTTTCCATTTCCTCCTCAGCAACTTTAACAACCATTTCCCTCAATATCTCCATCTCACGCCAGTGACCTACGATAGGAAGCATAACATCTGGAAGGGGATGATATCCCTCTTTTGCCAATCTCGTAGCTGCTCTAAATATTGCCCTAACTTGCATTTCATAAATTTCGGGATAAACTATACCAAGTCTGCAACCTCTAAAACCAAGCATTGGATTTGCCTCCTGAAGAGCCCTCACCCTTTTTAGAAGTTCCTTCCTTTCTTCTATTATGGAAGCATTCTTCTCGGGTTCTTTCTCAAGCTCTATCAGTTCTTCAAGTATTTCTCTTTCTTTAGGAAGGAATTCATGAAGGGGTGGGTCAAGAAGCCTTATGGTAACGGGATAACCATCCATAGCCTTAAGGATCTCATAAAAATCCCCTTCCTGCATTGGAAGAATCTCATTCAGCGCCTTTTCTCTTTCCTCCCTCGTAAAGGACATTATCATTCTTCTAACAGCAGGCAACCTGTCCTCAGCCATAAACATGTGCTCGGTGCGACACAAGCCTGTCCCTTTGGCTCCGAATTCCCTTGCCCTTTTAGCATCTTCGGGAGTATCAGCATTTGCCCACACTTGCAAACGGGCCACCTCATCAGCCCAAGAAAGAAGCTCCTTAAACTCAGGACTCATAGCAGGTTCAACCATCGGAACTTCTCCTAAAATCACTATTCCCTTACTACCGTCAATGGTTATTATGTCTCCCTTTTTAACCACTACCTCACCGACCATAAATTGTTCATTTTCAAGGTCTATCGATATAGCCTCGCAACCAACAACACACGGCTTACCCATTCCGCGAGCCACAACAGCTGCGTGGCTCGTCATACCGCCTCTACTAGTTAAAACTCCCTGAGCAGCATAAAGCCCATGAATATCATCTGGTGTAGTCTCCGGCCTTACAAGTATTACCTTTTCCCCCTTACTACCCAATTCACTTGCCTCATCAGCACTGAAAACTACCTTTCCCGAAGCAGCCCCAGGCGAGGCAGGCAAGCCCCTTGCCAACACATCATACTGAGCATTGGGGTCTACCTGTCTATGAAGCAATGTTTCTACGTGCTTTGGAGAAACCATTCTCACAGCAGTAGCTTTGTCGATAATACCCTCTTTGCACATATCCACTGCAATCTTCACAGCAGCCTGAGCTGTTCTCTTCCCAGACCTTGTCTGAAGAAGGTATAACTTTCCTTTCTCTACAGTAAATTCTATGTCTTGAACATCTTTATAGTACTTTTCAAGCTGTTCGCAAACCCTCTTAAGTTCTTCATATATCTCCGGTAAGGTTTCTGCCATCTTTTCAATAGGAAGGGGAGTTCTTATACCCGCAACTACATCCTCACCTTGAGCGTTAAGCAAAAACTCTCCATATATCTTCTTCTCACCAGTGGATGGATTTCTCGTAAAAGCAACTCCCGTTCCAGAGTCGTTACCCCTATTACCAAATACCATTGTCTGAACGTTGACCGCAGTTCCCATATCTTCCGGTATTCCGTGAATCTTCCTATAAACCTTTGCTCTCTCGTTATTCCAGGACTTAAAGACAGCTTCAATCGCCATAAAAAGCTGTTCCCAAACATCTTGAGGGAAATCCCGACCTGCTTCTTTCTTAACAAGTTCTTTATACTCCTCAATTATCTTTTTCCAAGTTTCCGCATCGATCTCGGTATCATATTTGACTCCCTTTTCCTTCTTCCACTTGTCAATAATATGCTCGAATTTATCATGGGATATGCCCATAACTACGTTCCCAAACATTTGGATAAATCTTCTATAGCTGTCATAAGCAGACCTTTCATCCCCGGTTTGAGCAATAAGGCCCTTTACCGTTTCATCGTTCAGACCCAGATTAAGAATGGTATCCATCATCCCGGGCATGGATATGGGAGCACCAGACCTTACAGAAACCAAAAGTGGGTTATTCACATCTCCAAATTTTTTACCTGTCTTGTTTTCTAAAATTTTTATCTTCTCTCTAACTTCCGGCTCGATATCCTTTAAGACCTTTTGACCTTCTTTAAGATACTTCCTACACACCTCTGTTGTGATGGTAAACCCCGGTGGAACAGGCAAACCCGCCCTCGTCATCTCCGCAAGTCCAGCGCCTTTTCCCCCAAGAAGGCTTCGTAGCTTTTCGCTTCCTTCCTCAAACAGGTATATTAGCTTTTCTGACATCCAACAGTCCCCTCCTTTCTAAATAATATATTATTTCATGAGCTGTCTCCTCTATAGCTTTATTCGTCACATCTATTACTGGGACACCAAGCCTTCTCATTATCCCCTCAGCATATTCAAGCTCTTCAACAACCCTATCAAACCTGACATAGTTGACATCTGTGCTTAATCCCATAAGCTTAAGCCTCTCCTGCCTTATTTGAACAAGCTTTTCCGGATCCACAGTTAATCCAACTATTCTTCCCCTATCGACTTCCAAAAGCTCTTTAGGGAGCTCTATCTCCGGAACAAGCGGAACGTTGGCAGCAAAAATACCCCTATAGGCGAGATACATAGATACCGGCGTCTTAGAAGACCTTGAAACTCCTATAATAATCACATCAGCATCTTTAATCCCGGGTAGGTATTTTCCATCATCGCACTTGATAACAAACTCTATTGCTCTCACTCTTCTAAAGTAAGCTTCATCCATTCTCCTCAATAGTCCAGGTTTTCCGCTGGCCTTAACTCCTGAAACTTTCTCAAAAGCAGTTACTAATGGTCCAAGAACGTCGATTTCTATTATCCCTCTTTCCTGTGCTTTTTGAGACATATATTTCCTGAGCTCTGAAGATGCTAAGGTATAAACCATTACCAGAGCATCCCTTCCAGAAACCTTTTCCAATACTTCATTAACCTTTTCCTCATCCTGAACATGGGGAAATCTCTCTATATCGTAATCGAGCCCCTCAAATTGAGATAAAGCAGCCTTGCAAACCAATTCTGCCGTTTCACCTGTAGAGTCAGAAACAATACAAACTTTTATCTTCTCGTTCTTCATGGCTACACCGCCAAACTGGCTATAGAGCCTATCCTTTCAACAAATTCCTTTATAGATTTAAGCAGTCTAAGCCTGTTTAGCTTAAGGTTTTCATCCGGAACCATAACAAGAACATTATCGAAGAAAGAATTTATATACTCGGTAAGCGGGAAAAGAGAAACCAGAAACTCACTATATTCTCCCTTCATAAAGTCAATATCCGATTTTTCTCTAATTTCTTTAAAAACGCTATAAAGCTGTTTTTCTGCATTCTCAACCAAAAGCTTCTCTTCAGGTTCTCCCTCTACATCAACCCCCTTAAGTATATTAACTACTCTGACAAACGCAGAAGCGAACTTTTTAAACTCCTCTTTGTCCAGAAACTCATTTAAAACGGCAACCTTCCTCAAAAGCTCGTAGGGTTTGAACCAATCAGAAGCCATGGCTGACTCTATCACCGTGATGGGAAAACCTTTTTCCCGTAATTGATTAGCCATTCTAACTTTTAAAAATTCGAGAACTTCACTCTTAATATTTTCAGGAGCTTTTAAAAGCTCCGAAGCTCTCGAAACAAGATATTCAAGCGACAGGTTTAAACCTTTCTGCCAGATTATCTCATTTATGGCACGGGCCTGCCTACGCAAGGCATACGGATCTTGAGAACCAGTAGGGGCTAAACCAACCATAAAGCAGGAAAGAATGTTATCAATCTTATCTGCTATGCCTACGATAATACCCGTCCAGGACAACGGTAGCTCATCTCCCGCAAAGCGTGGGAGATAATGCTCAAATATTCCCAAGGCTACCTCTTCAGGTTCTCCAAATTTTAACGCATATTCTTTACCCATTATTCCTTGCAACTCTGGAAACTCGCTAACCATATCGGTCGCAAGGTCCGCCTTAGCTAAGTAAGCGGTTCTCGAAACCAGCTCTGGGGAAGAAGGAAAACCAAGGGAAGCATTGATATCTAATGCAAGCGCTCTTATCCTTTCCATCTTTTCATACATTGTGCCAATCTTCTCCAAAAAGATAATCCCTTTAAGCAGAGGAACTCTGTCCTCAAGAGGAATTTCCAAATCCTTCTTGTAGTAAAAATCTGCATCTTCAAAGCGAGCCTCCAAAACCCTCTCATATCCTTCAATTATAGAATCCATTACCGTAGCCCTATTGTTGCTAACAGCGATGAAATAAGGAAGAAGCTCTCCCCTTTGGGAATATACAGGGAAATACCTCTGGTTCACTTTCATAACCATGACAAGAACTTCTTTGGGAAGCTTTAAAAACTCTTCCCTAAAGCTTCCTTTAACCACAACGGGATACTCGGTTAGGAAGACATTCTCCTGAAGCAAATCCTCATCTAAAAACTCCCTACCGCCTACCTCCCTTTGATATTTTTTAACACCTTCTTCAATTATCTTCCTCCTTTTTGAAGGATCAAATACTACAAACTCCTCCTCAAGGAGTGAAAAGAAGTCACCAACATTTCGGACTTCAAACTCCCCTCTTCCTAAAAATCTGTGGCCACGGCTTTTCCTCCCACTCCTAAGTCCTTCAATTTCGAACTCAACCACATCATCTCCATAAAGAGCCAAAAGCCATCTTATAGGCCTAAGAAACCGCAGGTTACCTTTCCAACGCATTGACTTAGGAAGAGGCAAGGACAACAAAACCTTAGGCAAAATTTCCTTTAGTACATCTATGGTTTTTCTTCCCCTGTGTTTTTTAACAGCAAATACATATTCTCCCTGGTCAGTTTCCTTGATAACTAAATCCTCCACTTTTACTCCTCTACTTTTTGCAAAACCAATCGCAGCCTGTGTAGGGACTCCTTGAGGGTCGAAAGCTACTTTTCTTGCTGGACCTTTTATCTCTTCAACTAAATCTTCCTGCTCTTCCGATAATTTGCTTACAAGGAGGATTAATCTTCTAGGAGTTCCAAAAGTTTTTATCTCCTCATACCTAAGACGCTCCTCATTAAAAAGAGAAACGGCCTTCTCCTTTAAAGCATCAAGAAGATCAGGCATGTTTCTTGCAGGAAGCTCTTCCGTTCCTATTTCGAAGATTAGATCTCTAAACATATCTATACCCCCCTAGAATTTGTTAAGCAAGGGGAAGCCCATTTCTTCCCTCTGCTTCATGTAGGCTAAAGCGCACTTCCTTGCAAGATTTCTAACCCTAGAAATATAGTTTGTCCTTTCAGCCACACTTATAGCTCCCCTCGCATCAAGAAGGTTAAAGGTGTGAGAACATTTTAGAACATAATCATAGGAAGGTAAAACTAAGCCCTTCTCTATAAGTCTTTCTGACTCCCTCTCATACATTTCAAAAAGCTTTCTAAGCATATCTATATCCGCTTCCTCAAAGTTATAGATTGAATATTCGACTTCCCCTCTATGGTGAATATCGCCATAGGTGATAGAACCAACCCACTTAAGTTCAAAAACAGATTTAACCTTTTGAATAAACATTGCTATTCTCTCTATCCCATAGGTAAGCTCAACTGGAATAGGATCCAAGTCAATCCCACCAACTTGCTGGAAGTAGGTAAACTGGGTTATTTCCATTCCATCAAGCCATACTTCCCATCCCATACCCCACGCTCCAAGGGTGGGAGCTTCCCAATCATCCTCAACAAATCTAATATCATGCTCTTTAGGGTCTATTCCCAAAGCCTCTAAGCTCTTAAGGTAAAGCTCCTGAATATCGTCCGGTGCAGGCTTCAATATAACCTGATACTGGTAGTAGTGCTGAAGTCTATTGGGGTTCTCTCCATACCTTCCATCGGTGGGACGCCGAGAAGGTTCCACATAGGCAACACGCCAAGGCTCTGGCCCCAAAGACCTTAAAGTAGTAGCAGGATTCATAGTTCCCGCTCCCACTTCAATATCATAAGGTTGTTGAATAACACAGCCTTGCTCCGCCCAAAATCGTTCAAGCCTAAATATTACTTCCTGAAAATTCAAGCCCAACACCTCCCAAAACTCCCCTTAAAAGCATTTCTAAGTAAGTAATGACCTCTTCCAATCCTCTTGATGTATACTTGATTCTCCCACATAATGCCAAGGGCTTTCTTCGCATCTCTTGCAAAAGATTCAACCCCTCTGTGAGCTTTAAAGCGGTACCCTCACCTGCGCAATTCCCACATACCAATATGGGAGTATCTCCTTTTACGAAAGCTTCTTTACTAATTTTACCACTACATGAAGAACAGGTATCAAGGCTCGGTAAAAAACCCAGAAAATGAAATATCTTTAATATCACAGCATACCTTAGTAAAATGGGGTCTCCACCACTATCAATTAGATCAAGGAAAACAAGTAGAGTATCAAAAAGTTCGGGCTCTGGCAACTCCAAGGGAGAGGTTTTATCAACGAGAGACAAAATAAACAAAGCAGATTCCAATCTATTTAGGGACCTCCTTATTTCCCAAAAAGGCTTTTTAAGTTCGTATTCCCGCAAATAAAAATTTCCTCCCACGGAACGATAAATATTTGATATCCCATAGTTCAAAGGTTCTATCGCACCACCAAAGCGATTCGGAACTTTAGCACAACCTGGTGCTACTACAACGATTTTGCCAAGCTCACGAGAAAAAACAGATAAAATTTTATCCGACCTCACAACCTTTCTGTTGAGTATTATAGTTTCCAGCCTCAAGAACCGTTCTATCCCAATACAAGGTCACCCCTGATACTCAGAAAATCCAAGCCTTCTAACATCGCTTTCTGAAAGCCTCCAATCTTCCCTAACCTTAACCCAGAGCTCCAAAAAGACTTTCTTACCTAAAATGTATTCTATTTCCTCCCGCGCCATTCTACCAATTCTCTTTAGCATGCTTCCGCCTCTCCCTATAACTATCTTCCTATGAGACTCTCTCTCCACATATATGGTAGCCCTTATATAAACTAAGTTTTTCCCTTTCCTTTCCTCCATCTCCTCTAAAACCACCGCTACCGAATATGGAATTTCTTGATGGAGCAACTCAAAAAGCTTCTCCCTTATAACCTCCGCAACCATGAACCTTAAAGGTTGGTCGGTAACCATATCCTCGGGATAGAGAAACTCCCCCTCAGGAAGGTTCTGAAAGATTTTCTCCACTAAAATATCGAGATTGGTCCCCTTCGCAGCTGAAATGGGAATGACTTCTCTAAAATAAAGCTTGTCTTGATAAAGCTCTATCGCCCGCCAGAAAGCTTCCTTATACTTCAAAAGATCTACTTTATTAACCAGAAGGAATTTAGGAGTGTCAACCTTGCGAAGCAGAGATATTATAATTTCATCTTCAGGAGAAATCTCTTGATCGCTAGCCTCCACAAGATACAAAATAAGGTCTACGCCCTCGAGAGCTTCGACCGCCATTTTGACCATCTCTTCGCCTAAAAGATGCTTAGGCTTGTGAATTCCCGGAGTGTCAACAAAAATAATTTGTCCCTCAGGTCTTGTCAATATACCCCTAACCTGAGTTCGTGTAGTTTGAGGCTTAGGAGAAACTATTGAAACCTTTCTCCCTAAAAGGGAATTCATGAGAGTAGATTTTCCTACATTAGGTCTGCCCACCAAAGTAACAAAGCCTACCTTTTTCTTCATATTCATCGTCATCACAACCTGAATCCAAAGGGAATTAAATCCTTTAATCGCTGTTCAAGGAAAGTGCCATCAGGCTTTCCGACAAGAACAAGCATATCTTCTTCGAACTCATACAAGACCTGCCTACACGCACCGCATGGAAACGCATAGCAATCTCCATCCCCCACAACCGCAATAGCCTCAAAATTCTTACACCCGTTAGAAACGGCATTATATAAGGCAACTCTTTCAGCACAAACTGTTAAACCGTAAGAAGAATTCTCTACGTTACAACCAAGGAAAACTCTTCCATTTTTTCCAAGAATAGCAGAACCCACCTTAAACTTGGAATAAGGGGCATAAGCCCTTTCCTTAGCTCTGATAGCAAGTTCTATTAATTCTCTCTTTTTAGTTTCTGTAACCAACAAGCCTCACCCTTTCCTCTTTCTTAACCTCAATCCTTATGCCAAATAAGCCCAAGCTTCTTTCTATAAGCTCTAAAGCGGAGGCCAAAACTTCTGGATCTCCCACCGCTCTTATAACAACCGGGTCAACAGGAATAGGTCTATGGTTAACTAAAATCACTGGCCCCACACACCTTATAGAAGTGTGAGTCACCACTCTTTCCTGACCTATTTGAACACCCAGAGCACCAGCAGCAAAAAGCTCATTAACTACATCCCTTAGGTCACTATCGTGAATTATATTAGACTCTCCTTCTTTCTTCTCTGCATCATAAATTCTTATAATGATACCTTCACCCTCTAAGGGAGCAAACCCCGCAAGACTTGCTATAGTTTCAAGTCTATTTCTTAAAGTTGCAAGTTCCGCCTTAAGCTTATTAATCTTCTGCATCAATAAATCTTCATTAACAATGATAGGATTCCCATTATCAATTTCTATTCTAAGGGAAGAATAGGCTCCTCTAAAAAATGGGTTTTCTTCTATCTTTCTCACTGATTCCATCGAGAGAAGTTTTTTCTCATCTTCTAATAGGACTTTATTACCACTTCCTGTTCCCTGTATCACTATTTCCGCAGTCCCTTTAAAATTCTTAACATTGGGGTCCGAAGAAATTATTTTCAATATCTCATTCAAATGATAATTTCTGGCCTCCCTCATTATTGTTTCATAAACCAAGCTCCCGTAATAAAGAACGGCACTTAGCGTTTCCTCCGCCGTCAAAGCGGACTCGCTTTCGAACCTAAACTTGGCTAAGGCGCTCCTTACAGAGGGGTAATGCTGAACCCCAAATTGATTAGCCAAAAGCTCATAATACTGGAGAAGAATAATAGCCATGCCTTTAGCCTTTTTGAGCTCTCCCACCCTGCTACTAAACTCCCCAATATCCACAAACTTAAATAGGAAAAAGATATTAAGAACCAGTATTATCAATAGAAATGCTAGTATCCAGTTCTCTTTTCCCTTTAAGTTCCCAAACATATTTATCTTCTCCCAATATCTCCCTCGCTAAAACCCCACCAGAAATAACAAGTTTTATGGCCTGCTCTGAAGTTATAGGCAATCGGATAACATCCTTCGAAGGAACAAGAACCATAAAACCAGATGTCGGGTTAGGAGTCGTAGGAACAAAAACTATGAGAAGGTCATCCTCTTTTAATTCTAACCCCTTGCACATTCTATTGGTAACGAATCCTATACAATACATACCTTTCCTCGGAAATTCAACAAGCACAACTTCCCTAAAAGACGACTCACCTTTAACCAAAAGTATCTCAAGTATCTGCTTTATTGTCATATAAACTCCTCTTACAAAAGGAATCATGGAAAGTAGGTTTTCGAAGAAAGAAACGAGTCTTTTACCTATATAATTAGCTGTTAGCATTCCTAAAAAGATGGTCAATACCACTAACAAACCAAGAAAGAGAAAGCTTAGGCCAGGAACTTGATACCCCGTTAACTTGAAAACTATCTTGCCAAGATTTGCATCTACCCATAGAAAAGCCCTGTAAAAAACATATATAGTTATAGTAGAGGGTATCACCAAAATGAGACCCGCAAAGAAATAATGCCTAAGCTTCTTCATTCAAAACCTCCTTCTCTTTAGAAATCATTACCTTCCTAATCCTGTTTTTCTTAACATCGAGAACTTTTAGTTTCAACCCTTTAAATGATATCTCTTCTCCCGATTTAGGTATTCTGACAAACAAGGTAAAAAGCAAACCCGCTACCGTATCATATTCCCTTTCGTCTAACTCCATATCAGGCTCTATTTCAAACAACTCAAGGAGCTCTTCTAAGTTCATCCTACCGTCAACTACATAAACGTTTTCACCTATCTTTTCTATAACTGGTAATTCCTTATCATATTCATCCTCTATCTCCCCCACTATTTCTTCTAATATATCTTCCATTGTAACCAGACCTGATGTGCCTCCATATTCATCAACCACGATAGCTATATGTATCTTCTTTTGCCTCAACTCATCAAAAAGCTCCTTGACAAGCTTGGTTTCAGGAACAAAATAAGGCGTTCTCACAACATTTCCAACCTTTTCATCCCATTTACCATCAGCCATCAAAGGAATTAAGTCTTTTGCATAAAGAACACCAATTATATTATCGATATTACCTTCATAAACCGGTATCCTTGAATGTCCATACTCGCTTATAACTCTGACCACACTTTTAATAGGAGTAGATGCCTCCAAGCAAACCATATCAGGACGAGGTATCATAATTTCTCTAACCACCTTATCTTCAAGGTTAATCACACTTCTTATTATTTTCCTTTCCTCCTCCTCCAATTCAACTTCATCCCTTCTGGAAAGAAGAAGCTCCAACTCTTCTCTTGTAACAAGAGGATAAAGGAACTTCTTTTTAGAGCCCCCCAAAAGGTCTACCAGCTTCGAAAATACGACTACTGCTGGATAACACACAAAGGAGAGTAAATATATCAGATATATTACATATCGAGAAAACCTTTCTGCATACCTTAAAGCCAACCCCTTAGGCGTGATCTCCCCAAAGACCAAGATTACAAGGGTCATTAACCCAACCGCTAAGCCTATACCGATATTAGGGAGTAATTTGAGAGATAAAGAAGTAGCCAAAGCTGAAGCACTTATATTGACTAAATTATTCCCTATCAATATAGTTACCAAAAACCTTTGAGGATCGTTCAAAAAGCTCTCCCAAGCTTTGGACCTTGTAGAGTCATTTTTAACAAGTGCAAGAATTTTAGTCTTACTAAGAGAAATAAGGGCCGTTTCGGCCGCAGAAAAAAAGGCTGAGAGAGAAATACACACAAATAACAACAATAGATCTGAACCCACAGGTTCCATCTCTAAGCCATTCTCCTTTTACCCAATCATATTAAATATTCCCTCTCCTTCGAGCGCATTATTAATTCCTCATCCTTGGAAAGGTGATCATAACCCAGAAGGTGCAATAAACCATGAATAACAAGAAGTTTTACTTCTGAAG
>LGFB01000010.1 GCA_001508835.1 bacterium 42_11 | reverse complement strand
TTCCCGGGTAATAGGACCGGGTTTGCCGTCACCTATGGTCCTTCCATCTACTTTGACTACGGGAACGACTTCCGCCGCCGTTCCGCAAAGGAAACACTCATCAGCCACATAAAGGTCGTATCTTGTAAAAACGTCCTCTATGATATCTTCCACTTCATCTATCTCCCATGCTATCTCAAGAACGGCCTCCCTGGTTATCCCTTCAAGAATGCCAACCCATGAAGGTGGAGTGATTAGGCACTTATCCCTTACTATGAATATGTTTTCCGCAGAACCCTCCGTAACATATCCTTCCCTTGAAAGCAGGATAGCTTCTGCAACGTTGGCCTGCGTGGCCTCCCACTTGGCCAATATGTGAGAAAGATAGTTTAAGCTCTTTATCTGTGGAGGAAGAACGTCTCCGTATGAAGCCCTTATAGAAGAGGTTATGACCTCTATCCCCTTTTCGTATATTTCCTTGGGGAATAAAGCGATTTCATCGGCGATTATTACAACCGTAGGGTTTTTGCACTTCGTCAGGTCAAGCCCGAGATCCCCTATTCCCCTCGTCACTATTAGCCTTATATAAGCATCCCTCAGTTGATTTTTCCTGACCGTCTCGATGACAGCCTCCCTCATTTCATCAAAGGAGAGAGGCACATCTATCAGGACGGTCCTTGCAGATTTATAGAGTCTCTTTAAATGCTCATCAAGCCTGAAAATCTTACCATCATAAGCTCTTATTCCTTCAAAGACACCATCCCCAAAGAGAAAACCCTTATCGTATACGGAGACCTTCGCCTCACTGGCGGGAAGAAACTCTCCATTTATATATACCAGCCTTTCCATTCCCCATCACACCCCCCTTATACGTTCTATAAGTTCAACAAGTCGGGCTACCAGATGCTCATGATATCTCTCTCCTATCTCCAAGGAAGCCTTAGAGGGTTTACCATTGACTCCTCCCGACTTCTTGGCAAGCTCCTCCATTTTTCTCCTTGAGGGGATATAACAAAGGGTATCCTTCGGAGAAGCAGGGTCGAAGTGATAGAGAAAGCTTTCCTCAGGGGAAGAGTCCTCAATCTTATCCTTCCTCACAAGCTCGGGTTTTAAAACCATCATATGAGATGTCTCTATCTCCTCCGCATGTCCCAACTCTCCTATTTTTAGCTCCTTAGAAGCATATGCGGGGTCAAATATATAGACCTCTATACCAAAGTCCTCCTTCGCCCTCGCAGAAGCCAGCTGAATCCATGGAATATTAACCACTCTATGCCCATTAATGATGATGAAATGCTTAAAGCCGTGCTCCGATAGGGAAGCTATTATGTCATACAGGAGCTCTTCGAGGACCTCCGGCCTAACCGTGACCGTCCCAGGCAAAACCATGTGATGAGGAGACCAGCCATACCATAAGGGAGGAGCAAGGGGAACGCCCGTTCTTGCCGAGGCTTCCTCAGCAAGACCTATGGCTACCATAGAATCGGTTCCTAAAGGAAGATGCCTTCCATGCTGTTCCACGCTTCCCACAGGGATTATAATAATACCCTCTTCCCTTTCCACATCTTCCCACGTTAACTCCTCAAGCCTCTTCGCCCTCTTCACTTTCCTCATCTCCTTCCCCTTTCTTAGCGAGAATCTCTCCCCAGTCTATCCCCAAGGGGCCACTTAACACATATACAGACATGGCGATAAAGGGAGCTACCTTCGGAGAAAAAATCAAAAGCCCACAAAGACAGAAAAGGAGAAAGAGGAAGACCTTCATATTTACCTGTCTCATCCTCGATATCTTCTTAAGGTTTCCATATCTTATCTTGCTCACCATGAGATAGGAAACTGCAAAAAATACGGCAACGATCGCCTCTTCAGGAAAGGGAATGCCGGAAAGAACCATGCTCGCGATGAAACCTCCCGCCGCAGTTATGGGCAACCCCAAAAAGTAAGGTCTCGATTTCATCAGATTAAACCTTGCAAGCCTTAAGGCGCCACATATAACATAAACCACCCCTACCAAGGCTCCAAATATTGCATATTTATTGAGGGCGTATACATACATTAAAATAGCGGGGGCAGCCCCAAAGG
Organism: bacterium 42_11; assembly: GCA_001508835.1. Lineage (GTDB taxonomy): Bacteria > Synergistota > GBS-1 > GBS-1 > GBS-1 > 42-11. The sequence continues at coordinate 11,530 of LGFB01000010.1, read as the reverse complement.
AGACTATGTCTGCAAGGGAATCAAACTCCTTACCAAAATTGCCACTAACTCCAAGCATCCTTGCTATCTTTCCATCGAGAAAGTCAAAGATGATTGCCGCGATTATAAGCCAGCTTGCGACTAGCGCATGTCCTCGCGTAAGGAGAGCGAGCGCCAGCACCCCACACATCAGATTACCACTTGTGAGAAAGTTAGGCCATCTTTCCTTCTTCACCTTCATCCTTACCTTCATCTCCTACAATCACCCCCAGGACGGTTTCTCCCGCTTTAACCCTATCCCCTACCCTGACTAAAAGGTCCACTTCCTTAGGTAGGTAAAGCTCAACGCGAGAACCGAACTTTATTATGCCTATCCTATCCCCCCTTTTTATAAAATCACCCACCTTAGGATAGGTTACAATTCGTCGGGCTACAAACCCAGCAACCTGAACCAAAAGAAGCTTTATACTTCCTTCTATACCGAGGTAAGCCCTCTCATTCATATCTGAAGCTTCGGAGCGAAAGGCAGCCTTCTTTAGTCCTTTAACATAATCCCGATAAACGACCTTCCCATCTATCGGAGAGCGGTTAACATGAACGTTAAAGAGACTCATGAATATGCTAACCTTTTTAACATCCGCCTTAAGAAATCTATCCTCATAAGTTTCGCCTATCTCTATAATCCTTCCGTCAGCGGGAGAAAGGACCAATCCCTCTCCCTCTGGTATCTTCCTTTCGGGATCCCTGAAGAAATAGGCAACCATGAAGAAGAGCCCCCAAAGAGGGAAGGAATACAAAGGATAAAGCAAAGACAAAAATGTGGCCAATCCTAAGGTGATATATATTGCCCTCCTCCCTTCAGGAGCCAACCAAAACATCTGCTATTTCATCTCCTTCTTGAAGCTCAAACAGCTTTTGTCCCCTTCTTTCCCTCGTCAGAATTGGTATATCTTTCGCATTCGCCTTAAACACCAATCCCTTCTTGCTGACAGCCAGTATTTCAGCATCGTCGCTGAAACACCAGCAACCGACTACCTTCCCGTGCTTATCAGCTGGCGGATATAAATAGGCACCCTTACCCGGGTTATTTCTCACCGGAACTTCCTCAATAGGTAAGCCCTTAACATAACCATTGGTTGTAACTATTAATATCTTGTCCTCCTTAACCAATTCTGAGCCAACAAGCTCTTCTTCTTCCGATAAAATCATGGCTCTAACTCCGCCCGTGGCCGGATTAGAGCTCCTTATGAAGGAGGTATTTATCCTAAAGCCCCTGCCAGCATCGGAAACGAGAATAAGCTCTTCCTCGTCGCCTCCAAACCTGACCCTCACTATCTCGTCATCCTTATCGAGCCTTATTATTCTCTTGCCCGATCTTCTTTTCATCTCGCCAAGTAGGTTCACTTCCACCTTTTTGGCATACCCCTTCTTTGTAAACATATATATGTACTTTTCCTCTTCGTTTAGTATTTTAAAGGCAACGGGCCTTCCCTCGCCAAGGTCAAATATTAATCTCAGGTTTACCCCTCTTCCGCTAAAGGCCTGAAGGGGTATCCTCTCGTCGAGCTCAAGGGAAAAGACCTTTCCCTCAGAGGTAAATATGAGAAGCTTATCCCCCGTCTCAGCGTTAGTTATCATAAGGGGAACATCCCCCTCTATGAGCTCCACCTTTGCTCTACTCCTCTTTTCTCCCTCCTCCCTTAACCTCAGGTAACCCTCACGAGACATAAATACCATAAACTTTTTCTTGGGCATCTCGGGTTCCTCAGGAAGGGTCCTCAGTATCTCCGTCTTTCTGGGATCCCCATACTTCGACTTTATCTCCATAAACTCCTCTTTTATGAGAGAAAGTAATCTCCGCTCGCTCTCCAAGATCCCCTTTAGCTCCGATATCAACCTTAGCTTTTCCTCCAGCTCCTCTTCTATCTTGCTCCTTTCCAGATTCGTTAACCTCCCCAAAGGCATCTTAAGTATCTCCTCTGCCTGAAGCTCACTCAAGTTTAAACGCTCCATAAGCTTTACCTTCGCCTCTTCCTGGGTCTGAGAGCCCCTTATAAGGGAGATAACAAGGTCTATATGGTCTAAAGCTATCTTAAAACCGGAAAGGATGTGAGCCCTTCTTTCAGCATTCCTCAATCTAAAAAGGGTTCTCCTTCTCACAACTTCCCTTCTATGGTTCAGGTAGACCTGCATCATATCCTTTATTCCCATCACGCGAGGTGTACCGTCAACCAGAGCAAGGTTTATAACTCCAAAGGTTGTCTCCAGCTGGGTATGCTTATACAGGAAGCCCAGTATGGCCTCCGGAGAAGCCCCCTTGCTAAGCTCTATAACTATACGCATCCCTCTCCTATCGCTCTCGTCCCTCAAATCGGATATGCCCTCTACTTTCCTTGCCTTAACCAGGTCGGCTATCCCCTTTATGAGAAGAGATTTGCTAACGTTATAAGGTATCTCCGTTATCACTATCCTATTTACCCTGCCCTTTTCTATGTGAGCCCTCCCCCTTACGAGGATCTTCCCTCTTCCGGTTTTCATATAATCTTTTATCCCATCTATCCCGCAGATTATTCCACCCGTGGGAAAATCCGGACCCGGAACGATTCTCATAATCTCCTCAACCGTCGCATGAGGCCTATCTATAAGATATATCAGCGCATCTACGATCTCCCCCAAGTTATGGGGAGGTATCGAAGAAGCCATTCCCACCGCTATTCCTGAAGTGCCGTTAACCAAAAGATTAGGAAATTTGGCAGGCAAAACCGAAGGCTCTTCCAAAGAGCCATCGAAGTTGGGAACCCAATCAACCGTGTCCTCCTCAAGCTCTCCCAAAAGCTCCATTCCAAGAGGGGAAAGCCTCGCCTCCGTATATCTCATCGCCGCGGGAGGGTCGCCATCCACAGAGCCAAAGTTGCCCTGTCCATCCACAAGAGGATAGCGATAGGAGAAGTCCTGTGCCATCCTCACTAAAGCCTCATACACCGAAGCGTCTCCATGAGGATGATATTTTCCCAAAACCTCTCCAACCACGCGAGCGCTCTTCTTATAGGGAGAGCCCGGCCTTAGATTTAGCTCCTTCATTGCAAAGAGTATCCTTCTCTGAACGGGCTTCAATCCATCCCTTGCATCGGGGATAGCTCTCCCCACGATAACGCTCATCGCATAGTCAAGATAGCTGTATTTAAGCTCCTCCTCAAAACGTAAGTCAACAACCCTTTCCATCATATATCGAGATTCCTAACCTCCTTTGCATGTTCCTGAATAAACCTTCTCCTCGGTTCAACCCTATCGCCCATCAAAACTTCAAGAAGCCTTTCGGCCTCTTTCGCGTCCTCTATGGTAACCTTATAGAGAGACCTGCCCGCTGGGTCCATCGTGGTCTTCCATAGCGTTTCTGGATTCATCTCTCCCAAACCCTTATACCTCTGAACCAGGAGATTTCCTCCATTACTCTCCTTCAATATCCTCTGAAGCTCCTCCTCCCTGTAAAGAAACATCTCCTTTTTGCCCATTTTCACATAGTAAAGAGGAGGCTGAGCGATATAAAGATGCCCCCTTTCTATTATTGGCTTCGCATATCTAAAAAAGAAGGTTAAAAGAAGAGCCCTTATGTGAGCACCGTCGATATCCGCATCGGTCATTAATATTATCTTATGATATCTAAGCTTTTCAATATCGAAGCTATCCCCTATACCAGTTCCCAACGCTGAGACCAGGGCTCTTATCTCCTCGTTATTCAGTATCCTGGAAAATGTAGCTTTCTCTACGTTCAAGATCTTTCCCTTTAAAGGGAGGATCGCCTGAAAAGCCCTATCCCTTCCCTGCTTTGCCGAACCCCCTGCGGACTCCCCCTCCACTATAAAGAGCTCTGCCTTTTCAGGATTTTTAGTCTGACAGTCGGCAAGTTTTCCCGGCAGGGAGTCGCTGAAAAGCAGGCTTTTCCTTCTAACAAGCTCCCTCGCCTTTCTTGCGGCCTCCCTTGCCTGATGACTTCTCAAGCCTCTCGAGACGATCTCGGATAAGACCCTTATGTTTCCCTCGAAGGCCAAGGTCAACTTATCCCTAAGGATGTCTTCAACTATAAACCTTACATTCGTATTACCCAGCTTTGTCTTCGTCTGACCCTCAAACTGCGGTTCAGGCAGCTTAACGGAGATTATCGCGACGATTCCCTCCCTTAAGTCCTCCCAGCTCAGTCGGGGATCCTTAGCCTTAAGCAGCTCATGGGTCTTCGCGACATCGTTTACCACCCTCGTTAAGGCAGACTTAAAGCCCACAAGATGGGTTCCCCCTTCAACGTTTTTTATTAGATTAGCAAAGGCGTAAACCCTCTCCTCGAAGTCATCCACATGGGTAAAGGCTACTTCCACTTCCACGCCATCTTTCTCCCCATATAGGTAAATTGGTGGATAAAGCTCCTCTTTATCCCCTTGAAGAGACTTCACGAATCCAATTAACCCATCTTCCTCATAGAAAATCTCTTCTTTATTTACTCTCTCATCCTTAACGGAGATTTTGAGCCCGGGAACCAAAAAGGTAATTTCCCTCACTCTCTCCCTTATAAGGTTATAGTCAAAACTTAGCCCCTTCTCAAAAATTTCTGGATCTGGCTTAAAGGTTATCTCCGTTCCCGTCTGTGCGGTGAATCCTACAACTTCAACATCTCCTAAAGGCTTTCCCCTTCTATATCTTTGCATATAGACCTTTCCATCCCTGTAAACCTTTACCTCCAGCTCCTCGCTTAATGCATTAACGACAGAAACGCCTACCCCGTGAAGTCCACCGGAAACCCTGTAAGCCTTTTTCGAAAACTTTCCTCCCGCATGCAGATAGGTTAAAACCGTTTCCAATGCGGTCTTTCCAGTTTTAGGATGAATATCCACGGGTATACCTCTTCCATTATCAAGGACCGTTGCTCTTCCATCCTTTCTCAGAAAGATTTGGATAAAATTACAGTATCCCGCCAAGGCCTCATCCACGGAGTTGTCAAGGACCTCAAAGAGCAGGTGATGAAAGCCCCTCTTCCCCGTATCCCCTATATACATTCCCGGGCGTTTCCTTACAGCCTCTATACCTTCAAGAACATCTATTTCCTCTGCAGTATACTTAGCCATTCCTCACTCTCCCCCATTTTCTTATCCTTTTCAGGATAGTAGAAACCGTAGAATTAGTATAAATACCCCTACCATCAACCGTTATAATCAGCGTTCTCGGAGTTATATCCTCCTGAGTTTCCTCTATCACCATGCCTTCCGGTATCTCAAAGCCACACTTTCTTAGGTTTGCGATCATTAGTATTTCTTCAGAAGAGATCACATATCCCCCACCTAAGACCACATACATTCTATCTCTTCCCCCTTAGAAATCTTCTCGGCATAGGAATAAACTTTATTCTCCTTATATTATACTCCTTCAACAGATCTAAGAACTTCTCCTCCCTAAGCTGAAGCTCCTTAGCCCACATACCATCGGAAACTGCAACTTCCAGACACCCTTCTTCCACATCCAGAGGGATAGTCCTCCTACATATCTCCTCTCCAACTACCTTCGACCAGAGTATCTTTACCCTCTCTTTCTCTAACCTTTTTTCGTACCGCTTAAGTATACTACCTATTATATCCCCTAATTTCTCCATCCTTCACCTCAAAGGCGCGAAAGTCCCCCCTTACATGCTCTTTATTTAGCGTAGTAAAAAACACCTGAGCCCTTATAGCGCTCATTTCCTCCATAACCGCATTCGCTTTAACCCCGTCAAGCTCTGATAGTATCTCATCAACAAGAAATATTGGCAACCTTTCCCGCTTCTCAAAAAGTCCTATAATTTTACTAAAAATTCTCCATATAACCCATTTCCTCTCCCCTCGAGAAGCAAACCTTCTATAGGAAAAACCCCCTTCTCTTAATACGTCAAAGTCGTCAAGGTGAGGGCCAAAAAGAGCATAACCTCTCTTTATTTCTTTATCTACAAGACCATGTAATGCCTTTTTCACCGAGTCAAGGGCAATCTCAATCCTCATTCCAGAAGGCTTGTACACTATCTTCATTTCGTCATCGCTCAGATAGCTAAGAAGCTTCCTTCTACTTTCCCATATATAAAGGGAAACCTTAAGCAATCTTTCATTTATAATCTCTACCACCCTTATAGCTCTTCCTCCCTTCGACAGGGCCGCATTTTTCTCCCTGAGTAGCTTTAAATACAGCCTATAGTTGGAAAGGTAATCTTTATCAAGCTGAGATAGAACCTTGTTAAGAAAATCCCTCCTCATTTTGGGAGGACCATCAAGCATGGAAAGCTCCTCAGGCGATAGAAAGAAAACGGGAATCTTGCCTATTAAACTCATTCTCGTAGCATTTTTCCCGTTAATTTGAATCCTCTTCGATGAAGGCAAAAGAGAAACCCTTATGTTAAGGAAATCCTCTCCTTCAAACTCCCCTCTTATATAACCTGAGTTTTCCCCCCACCTTATGGTCTCGCTATCCCTCAAAGTTCGGAAAGACTTTCCCCAGCAAAGCATGTATATAGCTTCCAGTATAGATGTCTTTCCAGAAGCATTAGGACCGAAAAATGCATTCTTCTCCCCAAAGCTTATCTCCACATCTTTAAATCTTCTGAAATTATTCGCTTCAAGAAACCTAATCCTCATCAGGTATAGCTACAGGCATGAGTATATAAAGAAAATCTTCCTTTCCCTCCTTCGTTATAACAGCCTGTTCTAAAGAACCCCTGAAGGTCATGCTCAGATAATCCACATCAACGTGCCTCATCATATCTAAGAAAAACCTGACATTAAAGGCTATCTTAAGCGGCTCTCCCTCAAACTCTACGGGAATTCTCTCCTTTCCCGACCCGAGCTCGGGAACATCTCCACTTATCAACATTTCTCCCCTTTCTATTTCAATCTTTATTATATTCCCCTTCTCCTTAACCAAGTAGCTTAACCTCTCCATGGCCGACTCTACCTCGTCCGCAGAGACGGTTATCTTCGTGTTCCATGTATTAGGAATAACCTTCTCATAAGGTGGAAACTCCGCATCTATAAGCCTGGTCCATAACAGCGCATCTTCCCACTTAAATATTATCTCTCCTTTAGCCTCATATACTTCCACCTTCCCAAGGGTCATTATCCTTCTAAGCTCCTCAAGAGTAGTTATGGGAACCAAATACCTACCTGTCTTGTGAACGGTAACCGGCATTTTGGTTAATGCCAGTCTTTTTGCATCCGTTGCAACAAGCCTGAGCTCTTCTTCCCTAATGTCAAAAAGAGTTCCTGAAAGATACGGAGGTATCTCATCATGGGGTGATCCCGCAAATGTGGTTTCTCTAATCATTCTCGAAAGAAGGTCACATTCCGTTTCGAAAAGCAGATTTGTCTCCTCAAGCTTTGGAAACTCGGGGTAGTCTTCCAAGGGATAGGTAGAAAAGGAATACTCTATACCTTCACTTTTTAGATATAGCATTTCCTCTTTAGTTTCAAGCTCTAAAGGTTTTTCAGGAAGCTTTCTAACTATATCGTAAAAATGTTTGAGAGGAATTATTGCCTTTCCTTCCTCTTCCACGCTCACGGGAATTATGTTTGTCTGAACTCCCACCTTGAGATCCGTCCCCTTAAGGCTCATCTTTCCTTCGCTCACTTCGATTAAGCTTCCTGAGAGAATGGTTATTGCGCTTTTCGGGTTTATAGCTCTCGCTACCAGCTGAAGTCCCCTTAGAAACTCGTTTCTTTCCACAACAACCTTCATGAACTATCCCTCCCATTTTAATATTCAAATACAGGAGTAATTATAGTAGGCAGGGTGGAGGATGTGGAATAGTGGGTTTTACCTTGTATTTGAAAAGAATTATTTTTTCACACCCCTTGGGGAAAACGCGGATAAGCTTTCCACATCTTCCACAGAAGCGTCTCCTTCCTCGAATTATCCACAACCTATATACCTAATTTTCCACGAATTCTTTCAACCTTTCTCTTTATTTCTGGGTTGGTCTTGATAAGCTGAGATATCTTTCTGTGGGCATGGATAACCGTTGTGTGGTCTTTCTTTTTAAATTCCCTTCCTATTTGTTGAAGAGAAAGAGCCGTATATTCCCTTGCAAAGTACATGGCAATCTGCCTCGGCAAGGAAAACTCCTGACTTCTTTTTTCGCTCATCAAATCATTGGGAGATATGCCAAATTCTAAAACCACGGCGTTTTTGATATCTTCTATGCTTATGCTCTTTCTCTTGGTGGGCAGTATACCTTTAAGAACGTCAGCAGCCTTCTCTACAGATATCTCTTCATCCCTGTGCAGAGAAAAATGGGCTACCAGCTTTATCAGGGCTCCCTCCAGCTCTCTAATGTTCGATTTAAAGTTTTCAGCTATAAATATGACTACATCTTCCGGAAGCTCTATGTTTTCCAGCTCCATCTTCTTCTTAAGTATGGCTACTCTTGTTTCAAAATCTGGCGGTTGAATGTCGGCCAGAAGACCCCATTCGAATCTTGAGACAAGCCTGTCCTCCAAGTCGGGAATCTCCTTGGGAGGTCTATCGCTGGAGATAACTATCTGCTTGTTAGCCTCATACAGGGTATTAAAGGTGTGGAAAAACTCCTCCTGAGTTCCTTCCTTACCGGACAGGAACTGAATATCGTCTATCAACAGGATATCCACATTTCTGTATTTTCTTCTGAACGCGTTTGTGCTGTCGTCCCTTATCGCGTTTATCAGCTCGTTGGTAAACTTCTCTGAAGATACGTATACCACCTTTGTCGAAGGATTTTTCCTTAAAACATAGTGGGCTATAGCGTGCATGAGATGGGTCTTACCCAGCCCTACCCCTCCGTATATGAAAAGGGGATTGTAAGCCTTTCCGGGCGTTTCAGCTACTGCGAAGGCCGCAGCATGAGCCAGCTTATTGCATTTCCCGACCACAAAGGTTTCAAAGACGTACTTCGGATTTAACCCATAATATTGATAATCAATATCAAGCCCCTCATCGCTGTCCTTCACATCTTCATTCTCTTTGACCTCTTGCTTTTTTTCATTTACGATGATTTTTATCTCCAACGCTCTTCCCAATATTTCGCTGATGATGTTTTCAATAATTCTGACGAACCTTCTTTTCACATGATCGGCTGTAAACTTATTAGGAGCTTCCAAAAGAAGCGTGTCTCCCTTCAGCTCTAAAGGGCATAAGGCTTTTATCCACCCTTCAAAGCTGGGCTTTGAGACCACTTGTTCAATTCTCTTAAGCGACTTTTGCCATAGTTCCTCTACATCGGACATATTCATCACCATCCATAGGCAAATTTCCACATTATTCACATGTCTATGTGGATAAATTTATATAGGAAATGAAAGGACTTGTCGAATGACTTATCCACAGAGATATCCACATGTGGATAAAAACCAATCTTATCATAGCAAAAGCCTCCCCCGTTGACAAGGCGTCATGAAACATGTATAGTTTAAAAAGCGAGGAAGGAGGGAGGAGAAGATGAAAAGGACCTTTCAACCTCATAATTTACCAAGAAAAAGGACGCACGGTTTTCTTGCGAGAATGTCTACACCCAGTGGGCGTAGAATAATCAAAAGGAGAAGAAAGAAAGGTCGCCATCGCCTTGCGGTATAAGTTTCCCAAGGAGGTGAGATTGAAGGGAACAAAGGAAATAGTAGAGGTTATTAAAAGGGGAGAGGTAATAAAGGAGGCATATTTTAATTTCTTTTTTCTCTTTAAGGGAGAAGGCCCAACGAAGATAGGATGTATAGTTCCTAAGAGAGTTGGTAACGCTCCTAAAAGAAACAGAATAAAGAGATTGGTAAGAGAGGTCTTTCGTTTAAACAGGTGGCGTTTAAAGGACGGATTTTGGATGATAGTTTTGGTTAAGAGGAGCGAGGGGATTGAAAATTTAAAGATTTGGTGGGAAAGGCTTGAAAGGGTTTGGAAAAGGGCAGGGGTGATGAAGGAAGATGAGGAAAGCGGTTCTTCTCTTGCTTAATCTATACAGGAGATTTATATCTCCCCTTTATCCCCCTGTCTGCCGTTTCAGCCCCTCTTGTTCGCTTTACGCATACGAAGCTATTGAAAAGTATGGAGTTTTGAAAGGAAGCTATTTGGCCCTAAGGAGGCTCCTTAGGTGTCATCCCTTTCATCCGGGAGGCTACGATCCTGTCCCTTAGGAAGGAGGGAAAAAGTTGGGTAACTTGTGGGAAGCTGCAAGCGATCTTGTGCGAAGCGCACTTGTTTATTTTTATCACCTTACTGGTAATGCCGGTTTAGCGATAATTATCTTAACGGTTTTAGTCAGGCTTCTACTTTATCCTCTCATGCATAAACAGCTTAAATCTATGCAGCAGATACAGAAGCTTCAGCCTCGTATTAAAAGGCTTCAGGAAAAATATAAAAACGATAAGGAGAAGTTAAATCAGGAGTTAATGAAGTTATATAAAGAGGAGGGAGTCAATCCTGCTTCAGGATGCTTGCCCCTTTTGGCTCAGATGCCGGTGCTGATACTCCTCTTCAGGGTTCTCATGAGCCATAAATTTGATAATCCTTCTTTTTTGTGGATTAAAGACTTAAGTAAGCCGGATATAGTTTTGCTTGTTCTGGTTGTTTTGGAGACCTTTCTTCATCAAAAGCTTACCGCTACCGTTGAAACGAGTCCTCAAGCAAAGATGATGAACTGGATAATGCCAATTTTTATTTTAGTTATAGCTTATAACCTTCCCGCAGGGGTTCTTCTTTACTGGCTCGTTTCGAGCTTGATCGGCTTGGGACACCAGCTTTATATCATGAAAAGATTTAGCTCTGCGGAGGCAGGAACAAAGGTCAAGCTTTATAAGGAGCCGCCTCGGAGGGTGAAGGAGGGAGCAAGGGATGAAGGAATGGTTGGAGGCAGAGGGCAAGACTTTGGAGGAGGCGAAAAGGAAAATTTTGGAGGAGTTGAGGATGAGCGAGGAGGAGGTAGAGTGGGAAGTGATTGAGGAAGAGAGAAAGTTTTTAGGACTTTTGGGGCAGAAGATAAGGGTTAGGGGGAGACCCAAACATGCCCCCCATTTGATTTATGCAAGGAAGGTTCTCGAGAAGTTGTTGGAGTTAATGGGAGTAGATGCCTCCGTTAAGGTCGTTAATGGTGGTCTTATAAACATAGAAGGAAAGGATGCCGGTCTGCTTATAGGTAAGCGTGGGATAACCTTGAGGGCCCTTGAGGAATGGATTAACATGGCTATTTCTAAGAAGTACTATCCAAAAAAGGTGGAGCTTGACGCGGGAGGCTATAAGGAGAAGAGGAAGAGAAAATTAAGAGAGTTGGCGCTTAAAATAGCGAGAAAGGTTGAGGAAGAGGGTAAGTCCTTTACTTTAGAGCCAATGGCTGCTTGGGAGAGAAGGATAATTCATATGACCCTGAAAAATCATCCTCGGGTTTACACCGTTAGTGTTGGAGGAGAACCTTATAGGAGGGTAGTGATTTCACCGAAGTGAGAGAAGGGGACACAATAGCTGCTATAGCGACCCCTTGGGGAGAGGGCGGAATTGCTATAGTCAGGCTTAGTGGCCCTCAATCGATAGAGAT
>LGFB01000009.1 GCA_001508835.1 bacterium 42_11 | reverse complement strand
TGAAAGCACCTTTTACCCTGTATGGAACATGCCCCCCATCTGGATAGGGACATTTAGATCATCCTTAGCGGAAGCCTATAGCGTTAAAGCCTCTGAAGGAATAGAAAAAGACGTCTTCTCAGGATTTTTAGGTGGCAGTGGAGGGATAGGAGGAATCGGTGGAGGTTTCGGAGGGGGAGGAGGTAGAGCCGGCTAACTCCCTATATTAAACAGCTATTCTTCCTCCTCTTCTCTTAGCTTCATACAGCGCAATATCTGCAGCTGCTATTATGGCTTCCTCAGTCATGCCCTCTTCATACTGAGCTATTCCAAAACTTAAACCTACAATCTCAAATTCGTAGCGCTCAAACTCTCTTGATATACGGTCGGCAACCTTCAACGCTCCCTCTTCAGGTAGAGAGGTTAATATGACAGCAAATTCGTCTCCACCGTATCTGAAGGCATAATCTACCCCTTTCCTTATGGTATCCTCTAAAACCTTTCCAAAAGATTTTAAAAGCTTATCGCCAGCAATATGCCCGAATGTGTCATTATATCTCTTAAAATTATCCAAATCGATAAGCATCAAAAAGAGATCTGCCTTTTGCCTTTTAGCACGCGCAACCTCTTCAGAAAGCCTTTTGTAGAAAAAGCGCCTGTTATAAAGGCCCGTAAGGTCATCAGTAGTTGCCAGACTGTTAAGCTTCTCGTATAGTGAAATATTGTCTATACCAATGGCTATCATATCAGCTATGGTTCTCAATATTCCTCTATCCTCCTCGGAGAAAGCGTTAACTTTATCAGAAGCTAAGAAAAGAACCCCGAAGGTGGACTTTCTTGCAATCAAAGGCAAAACAAGCTCGCTTAAAGTATCAACCCCAAAATTTTTCCCTATGCTAAAAAACCCTCTCGTATCAGGAATATACAAGACTTCACCCATGTCAACCACGCGTGAAAGCCCTTTTTCCAAGATAAGGACATCCTTTACTTCCTTTCGTCCACCTCTTACTTTCTCAACTTTTAAAGCTCTCCATCTATCATCTAAAAAAGCTATAAAAGCTAAAGTTACAGGAAAATATGCATAAATTAAATCCATAACCTCGGTTACAAAACTTCCCCTATCCCTATGAACCACCACAGCTTTACTTAGCTCAAAAAGAATGTGCTCTTCCCAAATTTTTCTCTCAAGCCTACGTGCTAAGTCCCACAATCTATACTCAGATTTCCTGGTTTCCGTTACGTCTCTTGCAAGAGAAAGAATACCTTCAAGTCCTCCTCCTTCCCCCTTGATTGAAAAACAACTTATCTCGAAAACCTTATTTTCATCAAAGCTAAGCTCTTGAGTAACTTCTCCGTCTTTTTCGAGCTTCTCATGCAAAACACAGGGATAAGGATACCTCAACAAGAAAGGACACTGTTTGCCTTCGATACCTTCCCCAAAAAGGTCTTTAGCAAAATCATTCGCAAAGCTTACCTTCCCTGTGCTATCCATGATCAAAAGAGGCATACCAATACTCCCAAGGGCTCTACCTGTAAAATCTCTATCTTTTTTAAGCTTCCTCTTCTGAACCCTAAGCTCTTTAAAAAGAAGAAGCATAAAAGCTACAGTTGCTATAATGAATAAAAATGTTAAAACTGCATAAATCCCTATACCTGGCACAAAGCCAAATAGCGTATAAAAGGGATCGAAAGAAACAAAAGCCGTGTACCAGCTTTTAGAAAGAAGAGAAAATTTGTCAAAAAGGACAAATCCTTTTCTTTCCTCAAGGTTCACCGGAATGTAAGAATACCTTTCAGTCGATGGTAGCTCTACACCAAAAACTTCTTTAAACTTTTTGCCAACGATAAAAGGCCTCTCGGGAGAAAAAACTATACTTCCATCCTGAGCATCGATAATGAGAAAATTCTTAACTCTAAACAAACGAGATCCTATATTCTTAGAATAGCTTATAATAAAAGCAACAGCCCCCAAGAAATTACCTTCCTCATCTTTCACAGGGTAAGCCAAAGTTAAACCAAGGTCACCCTCCGAAAGCGTAATCGAGTTTGAAAAGAGGGCATCTTTAGAATTCAATACCTTTTCAAAAAACGCCCATGAACTTTTCGATTCCCTGAAACTGTAACCGTAAGGAGTGTGCTCTGGAGGGAACCCTTCTTTTAAAACGCCATTCCTATCTATCCACTGAACGGCAAGAACGCTCCCCTCCGACTCTTCATAAAAGGATTTAAGGAGGCTCCTTATATCAGCTAAGCGAGGGTTCCTTTCCAGCTCCCTACCTAAGAGCCTTATTTTAGAAATGTTTTCCTCAAGGACGGTCCTAACCAAATGCGAGGCAGATAAAAGCCTTTCATATCCTTCCTGTAAGAAAAGATTCCTTACCTCCCGAGTAGCAGAATAGTGCATAAACAGCATTAAAGTCACAAGTCCAACAATGCTAATGATTAAGAGATTTCTGTAAAGCTTAAGCCTATCCAACCATTCACCTCCTCCTTAAGAAAGATTATATCACCTATCTATGATATAATAAAGAAAAACAAGGAAAAATCAAGAAAGGGAGAGTAGAGAAAAATGATAGCTATCTTAGACTTTGGTTCGCAATACACAAAGCTGATTGCAAGAAGAATAAGAGAACTCGGCGTTTATTCTGAAATATTTCCTTGGGATACACCCATTCCCAAACTGTTAGAGAGAAAACCCTCGGGAATAATATTTTCGGGAGGTCCCGCAAGTGTACTTCAAAAGGATGCTCCTGCCCCAGACCCGAAGATTTTAGAAACAGGTATACCAATACTCGCCATATGCTACGGAATGCAAATTATAACAAAACTCCTTGGAGGAACGGTTAGCTCTGGAAAAGAAAGAGAATATGGAAGAACGGAAATGAAAATCTTGATGGAATCTCCTCTTTTTAAGAATCTGCCACAAGTAAGCCTCGTATGGATGAGCCATGGAGATAGCGTTACCACTCCACCGCCAGGATTTCTAATTACCGCAGAGGGTGAAAAAACTAAGATAGCTGCTATGGAAGACCCGCAAAGAAAAATATACTGTCTTCAATTCCATCCAGAAGTAGTTCACACGGATTACGGAATGAAAATTCTGGACAACTTCTTGACAGAAATATGCAAAGTCACGAAAACCTGGAATATGGAAAATTTCCTTAAGAAGATAAGGGAGGAAATAGACAAGAAGGTTGGAAGTGAAAGGGTGCTGTGTGCTTTAAGTGGTGGAGTAGATTCTACTGTGGCAGCCACGTTAGTCAAAGAAGTGATAGGAGATAGATTGGTAGCCGTATTTGTAAACAACGGATTGCTAAGAGAGGGAGAGGCAGAGGAAGTTAAGAGCTTCTTTGAAGAAAGAAACTTCAACCTAATATATGTAGATGCAAGCGAAAGTTTTTTAAACAGGCTTAAGGGAATTACTGACCCAGAGGAAAAAAGAAAAATAATAGGACACGAATTTATTCGAGTATTTGAAGAAGTAGCCTCTAAGCAGGGAAAAATAAAGTTCTTACTTCAAGGCACATTATATCCCGATGTAATAGAAAGTGGGAGCGGAGGGAAGGGAGCAGCAAAGATTAAAAGCCACCATAACGTGGGAGGACTACCCACAAAGCTTAACTTCGAGCTTTTAGAACCTTTAAAAGAACTCTTTAAAGATGAAGTTAGAAAGTTAGGAAAACTTCTGGGGATACCAGAGCAGGTTATAAAGAGACATCCATTCCCAGGACCAGGCTTGGCTGTGAGAATCATTGGAGAGATAACACGAGAAAAGCTTAACATATTGAGAAAAGCTGACAAAATAGTTCAAGAAGAGTTTAGAAAGAGCGGGTGGTATGATAAGGTGTGGCAAGCTTTTGCCGTTTTACTTCCAACCAAAAGCGTTGGAGTAATGGGAGATGAAAGAAGTTACGGATATACAATAGTTCTACGAGCTGTTCATAGCGAAGATGGAATGACGGCTGATTGGGCAAAACTCCCATATGAATTGCTCGAAAAGATCTCCAATAGGATAACTCGTGAAGTTGATGAAATAAATAGAGTAGTATACGATATAACATCTAAACCTCCGGCAACGATAGAATGGGAGTAAAAAGATGAGAGAACTAAAAGACAAAATATTAAATGCCTTAATAAAGGCTTCGAAACCTATAAAACCCGAGCTTCTGCCAAACGTTGGAGCGAACATAAAGGATATAAAAAAAGCCGTTGAAGAACTTGAAAAAGAAGGTAAGGTCTTCATAGACTCAAGGGGTAGAGCCACTTTAGCATCAAAACTTAAGCTCCTTGCGGGAAGAATAAAAGTCCACCCTCGAGGATTTGCATTCTTCAAAACGGAAAGTGGTGAAGAGGTCTTCATACCACCAAGCCAGCTAAACGGGGCAATGAACGGTGATAAGGTCTTCATCAAGGTAAAACAAGAAAAAAGACGAGGAAAGTATGGAGAAGTAATTAAAGTCATAGAAAGAGCTAAAACAAAACTGGTGGGCAGACTCCAAATTTATCCCGCTTTCGCCTTATTCATTCCCGATGATCCTTCTATAAGAGACCCAGTCTTAATTCCAAAGAAAAACCTTTTAGAAGGAGCAGAGAACGATGATAAGGTCCTTATAGAACTCACTTCCTTCCCTATGGGAAGTCAAGGCGCTATTGGCAAAGTGGTCAAGGTGCTTGGCAAAGCTGGAGAAACAGAAACAGAGGTTTTAAGTATCCTTCTTTCTTATGATGTTCCCCTTGAGTTTCCAGAAGAAGTGGAAAAGGAGAGCGAGGAAATAGAAGAATACATAACAGAAGAAGAAAAAAGAAAGAGACTTGACCTTAGAGAAAAAACAATCGTAACAATAGATGGAGAAGACGCAAGAGATTTTGATGATGCAGTCTCGGTAGAATTAGACGAAAACGGTAATTATATTCTCGGCGTTCATATAGCGGATGTAGGACATTATGTCAAAGAGGGTAGCGAATTAGACAAGGAAGCTTTCAAGAGAGGCTGTAGTGTGTATATAACCGACAGAGTAATACCAATGCTTCCATTTAAGCTATCTAACAAGATTTGTAGCCTTGTAGAAGGAGAAGATAGGCTAACCTTCAGCGTAATAATAAAAATAGATGGGCTCGGAAATGTTCTTGAATACGATATCAGAAAAAGCATTATAAGGTCTAAAGCCCGATTAACCTACGAAGGAGTTAACGCCTTTTTCGAAGGTAAAGAAGAAGAACCATACAAAAGCCTTAAAAGGGAACTCTACTTGATGCGAGAACTTGCTACAATTTTGCGCAACAAGAGAATTTCGAGAGGCGCTCTTGACTTTGATTTTAAGGAAACAAAGATACTATTAGATGAAAATGGCAACGTTAAAGATATAATAAGTTACAAAAGAGGCATAGGCGAGAGAATAATAGAAGAATTTATGATCTTAGCGAACGAGTGTATCGCAGAGTTTGCCTCCCATAGATTGCTTCCATTTATATATAGAGTTCATGAACCCCCCGACCCTGCCAAGATACGCGAACTCTCAAGCGTGGTTAAACTATTTGGTTACAAACTTAAAATAAGAGGAGAAATAAAACCTAAACACCTTCAAGCGCTACTTGAAGAAATAAAAGACAAACCGGAAGAAAAGATTATTTCTACATTACTTTTAAGGTCCTTGGCAAGGGCGCGGTATGATGTAGAAAACCTGGGACACTTTGGATTGGCCTCGAGATGTTATACTCATTTCACATCGCCCATAAGAAGATATCCCGACTTAGTTATTCACAGGATATTAGCTGAATTTCTTGAAAAAGGATACATTCCCCCTGAAAGGGAGAAAGAGCTTTCAAACTGGCTAATAGAAGCGGCAGTTAACTCCACAAGGAGAGAACTTTTAGCAGACGAGGTAGAGGAAGAAGAAAAGAAATTCAGGAAATGCCTCTATATGAAGGAAAGATTAGGAGACATATTCGAGGGAGTGATAAGCGGAGTTATCCCACAGGGAATATTTGTGGAACTTGATAACGGGGTTGAAGGATTTGTTCCCTTAGACTTGATGCCACGTGATAGATATATAGTATCAGAAGAAAACTTCATGGTAATAGGAGCGAGAGCTAAAAGAATCTATAGAATTGGCGATAAGGTAAACGTCCAGGTTGTGAAATCTGACCCATTAACAAGGAAAATAGACTTCTTACTTGTAGAGTAGGCTTTTAGAAAGATCATCAAGGACTTCCGCTATAAAGATGTCGGTAGAAGATAGATCTAATTCGTAAGGCTCTTCCTCTCTCCCAAATCTATCGTACAAAACCTTAACAACAGGACGAATGGGAGAAACAGGGTTAATCTTGCTGACTACTCCTATCTTTCCATCACTTAACCTAACGATGCTACCCAAAGGATATATTCCAAACCTCGTGATGAATTTACTTAAAATTTTGGGGTCAAAATGAACTGCTCCTTCGTGAAGCATCTTACTAACCGCTTCATAAGAAAGCATCTTAGATTTGTATGGTCTATCCGTAGTCAACGCATCAAAAACATCAACCACGGAGATTATCCTCGCCATAAAGCTTATACTACCATCGCCAAGTCCTCGAGGATAGCCTCTTCCCGAAAACCACTCATGATGCTGAGATATTATGGAAATCACATCTTCATTATCTTCCCCGGAGGATATCGCCAACTCTACTCCATATACAGGATGCTTTTTATTTCTTCAAATTCCTCAGGAGTTAGAGGACCGGGCTTATTAATTATGCTTGCTGGAATTTTAAGTTTGCCTAAATCATGAAGTAATGCTCCCTTTGCTATTAGCCGAAGCTCATCTTTGCTGTAGCTAAACTCTAAGGCAAACAAAGTAGCAAGCATGGCCACATTTACCGAATGAACAAAGGTATAATCATCATGCCTTTTAAGGGCATACAAACTGAAAACCACTTCACCTTTTTCTACAATCTCGTTCACTATTCCATCTACAGCTTCATCTACCTGCTTTATATCAATCCTACCAAGTGAAGCTACCCTCTTAACCGCATCGAGAGCCCTCTTCCTTGTTTCCTCACTTATGACAGGAAAAAGAGAATAAGCCTTCTCTCTTATATTAACTATTGAAGGAACGCTTATCTCTTCCTCATCGGCTTCTACGACTACACTCTCAATTTCAAACTCCATAAGCTTTAGCTTTAACCTTTCACAATCTATTTCATCCCTAATTCTCCAACCTTGAGGAACAAGTAAAACCTTACTTTTTCCTGGAGAAAATACATCTGCCCCTATTACATCTCCAGGCTTCAAATCAAAGACATACTTTTTCAGTTTTATCCCAAAGATATTTTTCCTCCCCTCAGAAAGCTAACGGTCTAAGAAGAGTAATCCAAAGTCTTAAGTTCTTCCTTTTCCTTCTCCGTTAATATCTTTTCTATGTTCAAGAGAATTATTAACCGCTTGTCTATTTTACCAACTCCCTCTATGTAAGTAGCCTCAATTCCCGCAACAATAGGAGGTGGAGGCTCTACATTTTCCCTGGGTATCCTTATAATCTCCGAAACGCTATCAACAACTATCCCGACAATTTGCTTTCCTACATTAACCACTATAACCCTCTTCTCTTTTTCAGAAACATCTCCACCTTCTAAATTAAATCTCTTTTTAAGGTCTACTATAGGAATTATATTACCTCTAAGGTTGACTATTCCTTCAACGAAAGCAGGTGCCTGGGGAATATGAGTTACTTCTTGCACTCTAACTATCTCCTGCACCTTCGCTATATCAACACCGTATTCCTCCTTACCAAGCCTAAAGACAACCAGTTGTAATTCCTCCATCTTCTCTTCCTCCTTATAAAAGTTTTAAACAATTATATTATAGCATGCCAATCATCTCAAGTAAAAAACGAGAAGGCTCTACCCATCTATTTTCTACTTTCTTCGGATAAGAAAGATAGACTAACTCTGTGGCTCTTGTTAAAGCAACAAAGAGAAGCCTTCTTTCTTCTTCCAGCTCCTCCACCCTTGCTAAACTCGAGAGACTTGGAACATTTCCATCGTAAAGACCTGTTATAAAAACGGCATCAAACTCCAAGCCCTTCGCAGAATGGAAAGTTAGAAGATTAAGCATATCCCCTTTTCTACCAACTCCCATCTCCTCCATAAGCGATATATGATTTAGAAAATCCCGTAGATCCGCTTCTCCGAAGGAAGATGCAAGTTTTAGAAGCTCAAGAAAACCATCTTTATAAGCTCTCCAATTTTTACCCCTCTTCTTAAAAACATTTGCTATCTCTAAAGGTATCCTTATTATCTCCTCCACAGTGAGACTAAGGCCTTCACAAAGGAGTTCTTTCAAAAACCCGATAAGCTTTTCAGCCTTATCTCTGTTAGCAAACTTCCCCTCCTCAAGGCAAAGCCCATCTTGTGAAACCCTAAACACCTTCTTTTTTGAACCGAGAATCCAAGAAAAGAACTCGCTTATAGAAGAGAAATCTCGCTCCAGAATTCCTCTAAGATACCCCAGCGTCTTTCTAACTTCCTCTCTCTCATAAAATCCCGAACCACCTATAATTCTATAAGGCAACCCAGCCTTCGCCAAAGATTCCTCAAATGCTCTTGACTGATGATTAAATCTATAAAGAATTCCTATCGAAGAAAGCTTCTTATGGCGAGCAAGTTCTTTAATGGACTGAACAACAAATCTCGCTTCGTCTACTTCATTTTTAGCTATATAAAGTTCGACCTTACCTTCCCCTTTTAGACTTACAATGTTAGACAAATCAACGCCCGATTTAACCATCAAAGAGGCAGCAAGACCCAACACCCTCTTAGGTAACCTAAAGCTATGGGTAAGCTCATACCTTTTAAGGCTTAACTCCTTTTCGGCTCTCTCTATTATGTCTGGCATCGCTCCTCTCCATCTATATATCGATTGAACGCTATCTCCTGTCAGGAAAAGTTCCCCATCCTCAGAGCTAAGAAGTTTTACAAAGCGATACTGAGCCTCATTCAAATCCTGAAGCTCGTCAACAAAGATGAACTTAAAACGACCAGAATAAACTTCTCTCAAATCATCTTCTTCTAAAAGTTTAACCCCATAATACAGGAGATCATCGAAATCCATAAGGTTCCTCTTCCTCTTTAACTCAGATAACCTATAATAAATCTCCGCCACCTTTTTATGCCAAGAGAATCTGGCAGAAACCAAAGCCTGTTCAGGAGAAACGAGCCTAACTCTAAGCGCCGAAATTTCATTTAACACCCTGTTTATAAGAGAAGGTTCGAGCTTTTCAGAGACCTCTTTAAGAAGCGGTGTCGAATCGCTAATTAAAGAAAAGTCCTCTGAAAATCCTATTCTGTCTGCCTCTCTTCTTAGTATTTTATAGATAGCGCCATGAAAAGTCTCTATCCATATATCCTTAGTATCTATACCCAATAGATACGAAAGCCTCTCCCTTAAATCCGAAGCTGCCCTACGCGTAAAAGCTAATACCAAAAACAGGTAAGGGTTCTCTCCATTGCGGATTTTTCTATACAATCGATGAAGAAGCGTTGTAGTTTTACCCGTTCCCGCTCCTCCAAGGAGAAGTATCCTCTTTTCAGGGGAAAAAACAACCTCGTGTTGAGAAGGTGTGAGTTGAAGTTCATTAGAAAAAACAGAACTCCTACTTGTTTCTTTAAGCTCGATAGTCCTATCCAATTTAAGAGCCTTTAACAAGTCTTCCTTAAAAGAGGAAACATCGATATATCTATGCTCCGGCCTTTTAGACAAGGCTTTAGCTAATACATCACTCAACTCTTGAGGATAAGAGGGAAGATAGAATTTCAACGGCTTGGGATCAACCTCAAAAACCTTTCTTCTTATGTCCTCAAGCGTATCTCCATCAAAGGGGTTTTTGCCCGTAAGAGACTCGTAGATAACAACAGCAATAGAATAGACATCACTCGATGGAAGGTAAATTCCATTCCAACTTTCGGGAGGCATGTAAACCGGGGTGCCCGCAACTGTGGCTTTGATGCTGCCACCTTTCAAGAAGACTCCTAACCCAAAGTCTACAAGCTTAACGATACCTTCGTTAGATATAAGAATGTTTTCGGGCTTGATATCTCTATGAATTACACCCCTCGAATGCGCATATTGAAGGGCATCCAAAACTGGCAAAAATATCTGTGGAACATCCTCAAGCTTAATTCTCCCCTTTTCCAACAAATCTCGTAAAGATTTGCCCTCCACATACTCAATAACGAGGACCAATCTGCCATCTATTATGTCGAGATTATAAAAGCGAGCTATGTTAGGGTGGTCTAACGAAGCCAAAATCTGAGCTTCACCCTTCAGTATCTTAACGTCCTTCTCCTTCAGTTTTGAGACTTTTATAGCAAACTTCTTACCAATCAGAGTATCTTCTGCAAGGTACACATCTCCGAAAGCGCCGCCGCCAAGCCAGTTAATTATTTTATACTTACCAAGCTTTGTGATTAACAACTAATGATGTCCTCCTCCTACTCCACAAAAATTTCTATTCTATCACCATCTTTTATAGGAGTTGTGAACCCTGCTTCTTCCCCATTAACTCTCATCTTTACATATCCCTTTTTCCCTTTTAGCACTTCTTCTATAGGATAGTACTTAAACACATGAGAGAGAATCGGATATTCGGAATAATTTTCCCTAATCTCTAATTTTGCTCCATCGTAAAGAAGGTCATCAAGAGAAGCCGAACGACCATCTAATGAGATATTAAAACCGCCCCATGTTATCTCAAGAAGCCTCCCATTCACATATACCTTCATTTTCCTAAGCTCAACGTTAGGAAGCACATCTTTAACTCTATAAGAAACCTCTTTTAAATCGAAAAGGTCTATTCTATCGCCATCCTTAATTGGAGCATCTAATGAGGCCAAACTACCATTAACTAATATCCTGCCATCCCACAATGGCAGGACCTTTTCCTCCCCATTGATTAAAACCTTTATTTCATAAGGAAAAGGAAGTGCTCCGACCCGCTTCAAAGCCTCTCTGACGGTTTTAACTTGAACAACTTCCACCTTGGCTCTATCATAAAGAGGAGCCTTAAGCGGAAGTTTCTTCCCATCAACGAAGACCTCGGGGAAAAACTCATGCATTTTACCATTTATAAACAACCGAATGGGAGAAAGCTCTCCCACCACATCTTTAACGGAAGCAAAAGCTGCCTTTCCGGGACGGGCTCTTCTCACAGTTATTCTATCGCCGTGCTTTATTGGGAAATCTATATTAACTTCCTCTCCATTAACTGTTATCTTTGCAGGTTCTCCCAGCTCTCCTCTTATAATCTTTATTTCGCCATTAACCTCAATAGTTAAGGCCATACCGGGACGAGGCCTAAGCTCCTCCTGAGTTATCCCCATTGGGATCAAGGCATCCAAAACCTTCAGCTCCCCAGTTAGAGAAACAAGGCGTATCATTTCATCATTTACCCACACGTCGATGAACTTGAATCCCCCGCCCTTCTTTGCAACAAGGGCAATTCCTAAGGGGGTAACCATCTCCGGACCTTTTAATTTACCTGTGAGGTCTTCTACACCTTTAAGAAACTCCACGCCTCTAACTCTAACCCTATTCCTCTCTATTCCCAGAAACTCAGACAATTTAACATCAAATAAGGGGACTTTACTACCACCACCAACGCATATCACCGCCTGTGGAGGAGAAGAATTAAGTTCGAGTATCTTCTCTGAAAGCAGTTTGGCATGTCTTTCAACCTCTGGTTCTATGACCTTTATAAGCTCCTCCCTCTCAATCCGATATACATTTCCCAATATATCCTCGAACTCCAGAACAGCGATATCCTCACTTAAAGATCTTTTCACTCTCTCGGCCACATTAAAATCAAGCAAAAACTTTTCACAAAGCCTTTCAGTTATCTCATCGCCAGCCACGGGAACCATACCATATGCAACCACGCTTCCTCCCTTAGTTATAGCTATATCCATAGTTCCCGCTCCAACATCTACCAAGGCCAAATTCAACATCCTCATATCAGGCGGAACTACAACCTCTATGGCAGCTATAGGTTCAAGAGTTATGCTAGAGAGCTTAAGCCCTGCTCTTCTTAAGACTGAAAGCATGCTGTCAAGAACCACTCTTGGCAAAAAAGTAGCAAGGACTTCAACACCCGCCTTCCTCCCTCTCTGTCCAACAAGGTTTCTTATAATATCACCATCAAGGATGTATTTAACAACACTATAGCCAACACAATGAAATTCCTCGTCAGAATCAGATTCCTCTCTAAGCGTTTTAAGGGCATTCTGAAGAGCTTGAAGCTCCAATTCCCTCACAAGCTCCTCCTCTATATCTTCGGAAATATCGAGAGGGATTTCTGCAACTCCTCTCCTAGTTTTTAAAGCCCTACCAGCAAGAGCCACACTCACATCACTTAGCTTAGTTCCATATTCTCTTTCAAGATTCTCCTTTATTCTGGAAACCACCTTTGCAACTTGAGCAACATCATGAATTTGCCCATCTAACATAGAACGCGTTTTATGCTCTTCAAAAACTAAGTGTTTAACCCTAAGTAAATCTTCTTCATCCACCGGTTCAACTATAAGCCCAACCACATTTCTCGTACCTATGTCCAATGCAAAGATATCTTTCTCTTTGTTTCTGCCTCTCCCCATATTTCAAACTTCAGCCCCTTTCAAAATAAACTATTGTAACTCCTTGACCTCCCTCAGCTTCATCTCCAAACCTGAAGTCCTTAACATAGGGTAGCTCTTTAAGAAGATCCCACACCATTTTCCGCAAAACCCCTTCCCCCTTTCCATGAACTATCTTAACCTGAGGGTAACCTTTCAGAAAAGCTCTATCCAGAAATTTCAAAACCTCATCTCTCGCTTCTTCAACCTTCATTTTTCTTATAGAGAGCTCATAAGGAACTTCCTCAACGTCATAAGTTATCGTTCTACCTAAATCTTCCACAGCTTCCGTCTGGGATATTCCCTCTCCGCTTATTTCGTCCTTAGATAGGAAAACCCTGAAATATCCTATACGGAGAGCAACCTCCTCATCTTCGGGAAATATCTCCTCAACCTCTCCCCACTGACCAAACTTTGGAACGTAAACTCGGTCACCTACTTTTAAAAACTTAACGCTTTTCAGTGGCTCGAACATTAAAGGTTTTTCTTCCCATATTCTTTCAGAAAATTCCTTTATTTTACTTTTGGCTTCAGCATAGCTCTTAATATCTCTTCTGGCGCTTTCGAGAACCTTCTTTAACTCTTTTTCAGCGTCCCTTATCATTCTATTCGCCTTTAGCTTAGCCGAGCTAAGTATCTTATCTTCCCTCTGACGAATTTCCTCAAGCTTTTTCTCATATTTTTCCCTTACCTTTTTGGCTTCTTCAAGCTCCTCTTTAAGCTTAGATTCTAACAGAGAATAACTCGACCTTTTCGCATGAAGCTCTCTTATAACCCGCTCAACCTCCTCATCTTCATATGAGATAAGCTTTGAAGCCTCTTCCAATATCTCATCCATCATGCCCAATCTTTTAGCTATGGCAATAGCGTTACTTGCCCCAGGAATGCCTATAAACAATCTATAAGTGGGCTTTAGAGTCTCTATATCAAACTCTACAGAGGCATTTTCTATATCGCTTTCTCTTATAGCATAATACTTCAAAGCAGGATAGTGAGTGGTAATTATGGCTTTTGCACCCTTTTTCTTTATGTATTTTAGTATAGCCATGGCGAGCGCTGCACCTTCCTGAGGATCGGTCCCCGCTCCGAGTTCATCAAGCAACAATAAAGATTTAGGC
>LGFB01000008.1 GCA_001508835.1 bacterium 42_11 | reverse complement strand
CATTACTCACACCTCCCTTCACAAGCTCTTTTAAAGCGCTCCATCGAGGGTCTTCAAGGTCTCTCTGACAACCACAGTCCCCTTCGTTCAGATTTTTACCACACACCGGACAAAGCCCCTTGCATTCTTCTCGGCAAAGAGGCTTCATA
Source organism: bacterium 42_11 (assembly GCA_001508835.1). Taxonomy (GTDB): domain Bacteria; phylum Synergistota; class GBS-1; order GBS-1; family GBS-1; genus 42-11. The sequence goes on along the minus strand of LGFB01000008.1, from coordinate 14,068 downwards.
GGAATAGACAAAATTATAAACTGCTTTATATCCTCCTCTATATCTATATTTTCACCCGTAAAGTATGCTATTCTAAAATCGTCATCCTTCAGAGCTTTCTCCTTCGAATCGAGGCGTTCCTCACCTCTTCTATATTCTACCTCAAAATCAAACTTAACAGGAAACTCAAACGGCTCCAAGCATCTACTACAATGAAGCTTCAGAGTTGTGGTAACCTCTCCCCATACCATAATCCCATCTTTAACTCTAACGGCACCTCCATCAACAAATACATCTTCAACAAACTCTACCTGCTCTCCCCTATAGTCAAAGGGCTCGAACCCTTCCTCAAAGGTAAAATCTAAAACCTTACCCGGATTCTTTTCGAGTTCCTCTAACTCTATTACCATCGCCATTTAAATCGCCCCCTTTAAAAAAATAAAAAGCCTTACTAAAATAGTTGAAGGGGGGATAAAGGTGAAGGTGATTGGCCTTATAACAGAATACAATCCATTCCACACAGGACATTTATACCATTTGCACAAAAGTATAAAAGTTGCGGAAGCCGATTTCAGTATTGCCGTAATGAGCGGGAACTTTCTCCAGCGCGGAGAACCCGCAATAGTAGACAAATATAAAAGAGCCGAGATGGCCCTTGCCGCTGGTATAGACATCGTATTTGAACTCCCCTTTCCTTTCGCATCCCACAATGCCGGCGTCTTCGCCTTCGGTGCGGTGTCTTTACTAAATGCTTTAGGAGTAGTAACCCACATATGCTTTGGAAGTGAGTCAGGTAACATCGAAGAGCTCCAAACTATCGCAAAAATTCTATACCAAGAACCGGAAAATTTCAAGGCCAACCTCGTTAGATTTTCCAAGGAAGGATTATCTTATCCCGAAGCGAGATTAAGAGCCCTAAAAGATGAGATTAAAAAAGCAGGAATAGACCCTCATATCTTAAGAGGGTCTAACAACATCTTAGGGATAGAATACCTGGTAAGTCTTCTAAAGCTGAACAGTAAGATAAAACCAATAACAATAAAAAGAGTAGGAAGCGAATACCTCGATCCAGAAATCAAGGGCCTCTTCTCAAGTGCAACGGCCATAAGAAGGAAAATATTTGAAAGCGGAGCTTCATCTGTAAAGGAATTGGTTCCTCCAATAACCTATAAAATCTTAAAAGAAGCTGAAGGAAAAGGAGAATTAGTATCGTTTAAAAACTTTGAAAGAGAAATCCTGATGTTAATAAAAAGGTTAGAAGCAGGTGAAATAAGGGAAATAGCGGAGGTCAAAGAAGGCATAGAAAACAGGCTCAAAAAGGCGGGATTAAAAGCGGTAACCTTGGAAGAGCTCATCCAAGGGGTAAAAACCAAAAGATACACTTTAACGCGGATTATGAGAATTTTAATCCACCTTCTTGTAGGATTTAAGGAGAGAGAAAACCGGATCTTCCAGAAAACAGGAGCTTTATATGCTTTCCTCCTGGGCTTCTCTCCAAGAGGAAAAGAACTTCTAAGATATATTAAACGAAAATCTTCTATACCAATAATATCAAGGCCAAAGGGCTTAGACGAACCAGCATCACTTATGCTTAAGCTCGACTTAAAGGCGACGCGAATATACGAGGCTGGTGTTGGAAAGCACCTTAAGCTATTCGAACCCGTTCAAAGGGAACCCGATGAAGAAACCCTAAACTTCTTAAGGAGCATCTCCTCCACATGAGGAGGTACCATTCCCCTTATACATCCTCCGAAGCTGGCTATTTCCTTAACCATGCGGGAGGTTAAGTATAGATATTTCGAATCGGAAAGTAGAAAAACTATTTCCACATTTTTGTTAAGCTTTCTATTTGTCAAGGCCATCTGAAACTCGTAATCGAAATCCGTTATTGCCCGCATGCCTCTAATAACTACCTCTATCTTCTTCTCTCTTAGATAGTTTACAAGAAGGCCATCAAATCCATCTACCTCAACGTTCTTTAAGTGCTTCACAGACTCCCTTATCATGTCCATCCTCTCTTCCATGGAAAACAAGGGCTTCTTTGCAGGATTCGTCACCACAGCAACTATTAATTTATCGAATATCCTTGAAGCTCTTTCTATTATATCCACATGTCCATAAGTTATAGGATCAAAGCTTCCCGGATAAACAGCTGCTCTCAATCCTTGCACCCCCTGCAAAGATAAGTTAAAACAGTATCACCATACCTTCTCTCTTTAACCAACTTCCAACTCCCCATACTCAAATCTAAACTCTCCCTGACAGACCTCTCAATAACGAGAACCCCTTTATCACTAAGCAAAGGAAACTCGTCTAATACTACTAGAAGCTCATTTATAAACCCCTCCCCATAGGGAGGATCTGCAAAAATTATATCAAACATTTTTCCCTCAAGGTAGAGCTTTTGTACTGCTTTTTTATAATCCATACATAAAATTTGTTTGCAGTTAACCTTTTTTGAGATTTCCCTAACCATGCGAGGATTAATTTCTACAAATACGACCTCCCTTGCTCCTCTACGCAAGGCTTCCTCTCCAACCCTGCCGCTCCCAGCAAAAAGATCGAGAAAAGTTTTTCCTTTCACACCCCCAAGCGTGTCAAACAAGGCTCTAACTACAAGAGAGGTAGTGTATCTAACTGACATCTATGAGCTCACCAACCTCAGCAAACTTTCTTTTAACCATTAACCTTAAGAGAGGATAATCCTTAAGGTTTGGCGATTTTTCGACCAAGAAAAAGGCTTCCTTTCTTGCCAACGCAAGCAACTTGTAATCCCTCAAAATATCAGCAACCTTAAAATCCGTTACCCCGTGCTGTCTCACACCACATAACTCCCCAGGACCTCTCATTTTAAGATCCTCTTCCGCTATCTTAAAGCCATCGGTTGTAGAAACTACTACAGAAAGCCTCTTTTTCGCTTCCTCGGTTTTTGGGTCAGCAAGAAGGATGCAATAAGACTGCTTAGGCCCTCTTCCAACCCTTCCCCTAAGCTGGTGAATTTGAGACAAACCGAACCTATCTGCGCTTTCTATAACCATCACGGTCGCATTGGGAACATCTATTCCAACTTCTATAACTGGTGTAGAAACGAGAATCTGGAGATCTCCCCTCTTAAAAGCCTTCATAACCATCTCCTTCTCTTCGCTCTTCATCCTTCCGTGGAGAAGCCCTACCCTTTCCTCTTTGAAAAAGGTAGCATTAAGCTCCTCGAAAAGCTTCGTTGCAGCCTCCGCTTCGAGAACCTCAGACTCTTCAATGAGCGGACATATTATATAGGCTTGCTCTCCCAGCGAAACCCTCTTTTTAACAAATTCATACACTTTCTCCCTTTTCTTGCTCGTAACCCAATATGTCATAACAGGTTTTCTTCCGGGGGGCATTTCATCCATGATAGAAACATCTAAATCCCCATAAATGGTCAAACTCAAGGTTCTCGGGATAGGAGTAGCGGTCATCACAAGAACATGAGGGGAATCTCCCTTTTTCAGGAGGGCAGCCCTTTGCATTACACCAAATCTATGTTGCTCATCTATCACCACAAGAGCAAGATTTTTAAACTCCACACCCTCTTGAATCAAGGCGTGAGTTCCCACAACCACCTTAATATCCCCAGAAGCAATTTCCTCAACAACTCTCCTTTTAACTCTATCCTTCAGGCTTCCTATAAGTAAACCTATCTTAACGCCCAAGGGGGTAAGATATTGGTCTAAAACCCAGAAATGCTGTTCTGCCAGCACTTCTGTTGGAGCCATCAAGGCCGCCTGATAACCATTCTCCACAGCAAGAAGCATTGCAGCAATTGCTATAATAGTTTTCCCTGAGCCCACATCTCCTTGGAGAAGTCTGTTCATGGGTTTACCGCTTGACAAATCAGCCTGTATCTCCTTCCACGCCCTTTTTTGAGCATTAGTTAAAGTAAACGAAAGCCTATTCCAAAATTCTCTTAAAAGGTCTCCCCTCGGCCTTAAAACGGGAGCTTCAACTGTCTTTCTCTCTCTAACTCTTAAAGCCAAAAATAATTGAAGCAAGAAAAGCTCATCAAAAGCCAACCTATCTCGTGCCTTAGAGACCTCTTTTAAGGAAGAGGGAAAGTGAACCTCCCTTAAAGCTGAAGGCAGGTCCATTAGCGAATTTCTCTCTAATACATCACGAGGAACAATATCAGGCAACTCAGGAAGTATCATATCAAGCACCATTCCGACTACGGATCTCAAAACCTTTTGAGTTAAATTCCCTGCAAGAGGATAAACTGGTAAAATTCTCCCCGCGCCAAGGGCATCTAAATCTTCAACGGGTTCAAACTCTGGATCTTGAACTTGAATCTCCCCATATTTGCTTATAACCTTGCCATAAAATAAAAACTCTCTACCCAGAGAGAGAAACTTTTTGATGTAACCTTTGTTATACCACACAGCATAAGCCTTTCTCCTGCTTCCATCCGATATAAGAGCTCTTATAATTTTTAGGTTTCTCCGAACATTTACCTCCTCTACATTGACTACCTTAGCCTTGATGAGGTTAAAGTCACCAAAAACAAGCTCAGTCAGGGAACGAACTTCTCTTTTATCCTCGTATCTTCGGGGGAGTAAATAGAGGAGATCTTCGAGGGTCACAACTCCGAGCTTCTCAAAATCAGAAGCTCTCTTCGGGCCAATCCCTTTAAGGTATCTTATCTCCCGATCCAAAAGCTCTAAAAATTTCATCCTCCTTCAGCCCTTCAAGCTCGACCTCCTTGTTCCTCGAAGTGATACCTTTAACGATTTTAATTCTGCCTTTGGGAATAGAAAGCCTCTCTGCTAAAATTTCTCGCAACCTCTCGTTAGCCCTACCTTCAATAGGAGGTGCAGAAACCTTAACCCAGAGGACCCCCTCCCGAAATCCCACTATCTCTTCTTTCTTCGCCCCAGGCTGAACTTTGATCTTTAATCTCAACCTTTGTTTCCCTCCCTAACTCTCTTTCAAGAAGCTCCCAAAAGGTCGAAAGCAAAGCTTTCATTTCCAAAATAAACCTTTCCTTTTCCTTCTTAAGCTCTCTTATCTTGGATTCGACCGCCTGAAGCTTGGATAAAGCCTCATCTATTATCTTTTGAGCCTCAATCTGAGCTTCTTTAATAATTATCTCCGCTTCCTTTTCCGCATTCATACGCTTTTCTTCAGCTGCCTTCTGTGCCAAAAGAAGCGCTTCCTGCATTGAGGACTCCATCTTCTTATACTCGTTTATCTTATCTTCAAGCTCCCTTATTTTATCTTTAAGCTCGGCATTCTCTCGAAAAAGAGCACCATAGTCCTCAACTATTAGATCCAGAAATTCGTCTACCTCTTCTTCATTATATCCTCTAAAGGATCTGCTAAACTCCTTGTTCTGGATGTCCAGAGGAGTCAACCTCGCCAAGTTTCACACCCCCTTTGGGGAAGGGCTGTTCAAAAACCTCATAACCTGGGGGGGCAAGCAAAAAAATGCTATCTCCTAAAGGTTTCATGCTCCCCCTTAAAGCAAAAATAACTCCATAAATAAAGTGTAGCACCTGTTTAGCATCATCCCTATCTAAAAGAGATAAATCCATAATAACAAGCCAACCCTTTTTCAAGGCATTCGCCATCTCTTTTGCATCAGCTCCGTTCTGTGGAGTCCATATCTGAACAACCTTTTTACTTCCTGAGGAAACGGAAATCCTACTCTCCCTCTCTTCCCAAGCAGTTAACTTCATCTGCGGTTCTTCTCCAACTTCCTCCTCAACAAAACCTATAAAGCCCATGACCTTATCCCACAAACTCATATTAACCACTCCTCGACCCAAAAATACCCCTCCCTACTCTAACCATGTTAGATCCCTCTTCTATAGCAATCTCAAAATCATCCGTCATACCCATTGAAAGATACTCCCACCTTACATGAGGGAAATCTCTCTTAACCTTCTCAAAAAGGAAATTCATTTTCCTAAAAGCTTCCCGTATTTTCTCTATATCATCTGTCAAGGGGCCTATAGTCATTAACCCCCTTATATCAAGGCTCTCAAATCTATCCAAAGAATCTATAAAATCAAAAAGCTCTTCAGGAACAACACCATGCTTCGTCGGCTCCCCTGATATATTAACTTCCACTAAGACTTTAACCTTATCTATGCCCATCCGCTTGGCTTCTTTATCTATTTCTTCTGCCAAGGAAAGGCGATCCAAAGACTGGATATAATCGAATATCTTTAAGGCTTTCTTTACCTTGTTTCTCTGAAGATAACCGACCATATGCCACTCTATATCAAGATCTTTCAGGGACTCATACTTACTCAATGCTTCCTGAACTCTATTTTCCCCTATAAGACGAACTCCCGCAAGAAAAGCCTCTTTTATAGCCTCTGGAGGAAAAGTCTTACTCACAGCGACAAGCTTAATCTCCTCTGGCTTTCTCCCAACCCTTTCGCAGACCTTTGATATTTTCTCTAAAACGGCTTCCACCCGAGCCTTTACACTTACCATCTTATAAAAGCCCCTTCACTTACCTTATCAGGCTCAATAACAATTCTCTCTCCCTCTTTCAGATCGGAAGTTACAGCTAACGCTGAGCTAAGCTCCCTAAACTTTATTTCCCTAAAGAAGACCCTTCCTCCTCTAACCATGTAAACCCCGCTTTTACCTTCCTTAATTATTATAGCATTGACAGGTATTATCGCTCCCATAAATTTTCTCTTTACGAGTCTTACATCAACAGTTCTAAACTTTACAATATCATCCCATCCTGTGAAAGAGAGAAGTAAAAGAAGTTTATTACCCACCGGTTTTACATCTTCTAAAGTAGATTCCTCCTCTCTACCAAAAGAAGGAAAAAAAATCGAAATCCTCTTTTTATCAAGCCAATCAGCATAAAAATCTTCCCTCTTGAGCTCTAACACAAGTCTGATTAACAAATTATCCCTTATTTCTCCTATTGGTAAACCGGCTTCCACCCTTGTACCGTTCCTTATGACCTTACTTTCGCCGAAAAAGGGAGTAAGCTTTCCCTCCTGCCAAACACTTTCAAGGTTCCAAATACCAGAAAGCTCATCTATCCCATGAAGGAGAATACCGCTACTTTCAGCCAAAACGACCTTACCCCCAACCTTAGCCACGACCGAACCTCTTCTCACTCTATCTCCATTCCCTTTTATCCATTCAACCTTTCCAGATGCAGGAGAAACCACAAGAGAACTTTTACAAAAGACAAAAGCTTTCCCTTCTACATATTCTTCCACATTCTCAAGCTTTATACCCAAGGTGGAAACCTTCGGCGGTTGAGATACACTCTCAACCCTGAGGTAAAAAAGAACAGCCGCTATAACGATTATAAGCGAAAAAACTACTAGCGTTACTCTTTTCATCTAAAAAGAGGGAAAGAGCCTTAACAAGCCCTTCCCCTACTCCATTATCTCCTGTTCTTTAAGCCTAAGTATCTCCTCTACCTGCTCTATGTATTTATCGGTGAGATTCTGAAGCTCTTTTGAAATTCTAAAGTAATCATCTTCTGGAAGCTCACCATTCTCCTTCTTTTCCTTAAGCTCTTCCATCACATCTCTTCTTATATTACGTATAATTATTCTTCCTTCCTCGGCTTTCTTCCTAACAAGCCTTATCAACTCTTTTCTCCTTTCCTCTGTTAGTGGAGGAATGTTAACCCTTATAACATTCCCGTCATTTTGAGGATTCAAACCAAGGGGAGATCTTAATATGGCCTTCTCTATCTCTTTGATAGTGCTTTTATCCCAAGGCTGGATGACTATCAAACGAGCCTCTGGAATGCTTATAGTAGCAAGTTGGTTTATGGGAACTGGCGTGCCATAATAATCCACCTTTATATCCTCGAGAAGAGCAGGATGAGCCCTTCCTGTTCTCACCGATGCCATGTCTTTCTTGATTACATCGATGGCCTTTTTCATCTTTACTTCCACATCTTTAAGAAGCTTGTCTTTCATTTCTTAGCACCACCTCCAACACAGGTGCCTATTTCTTCTCCCCTTATTATCCTTAAGAGATTTCCCGGAACCTTTATGTTAAAGACTATTACAGGTATTTCATTATCCATACACAGAGAGATAGCCGTTGAATCCATAACCCTTAATCCCCTGTTAAGGACTTCCAGATATTCAAGACGAGAAAACTTCACCGCGTCCTTATACACGTGAGGGTCAGCATCATAAACGCCGTCTACCTTAGTGGCTTTAAGTATGGCCTCTGCTCCTATCTCTGCAGCTCTTAGTGCAGCCGCAGTATCTGTAGAGAAGAATGGATTACCAGTTCCACAGGCAAATATGACTATCCTACCCTTCTCGAGATGTCGTATAGCTCTTCTTCTTATATAAGGCTCAGCTACTTCTCTCATCTCGATAGCCGTCTGAACGCGTGTTGGAACTCCAAACTTTTCCAAGGCATCCTGCAATGCCAAAGCATTTATAACTGTAGCTATCATACCCATATAGTCAGCCGTAGCCCTATCCATACCTTTAGCACTTCCAGCCAAGCCCCTAAAAATATTTCCTCCTCCAACTACTATGGCTATTTCAACTCCCGTCTCTTTAGCCTCCTTAATCTCTAAGGCTATCCTCTTCATCTCTTCGGTATCTATACCGAAGCCCTTATCTCCTCCTAAAACCTCACCACTTAACTTGAGGAGAACCCTCTTATATCGAGGAATATCCATAACTACTCCTCCCCCACTCTAAAACGGGCAAACCTCCTCACAGTTATATTCTCGCCTAAAATTGCTATCTTCTCAGCTATCAGCTCTTTTATCTTTCTATTCTGATCCCTTATATAAGGTTGCTCGAGCAAGCAAACTTCCTCATAAAACTTTTTAATCTTTCCTTCCACTATCTTTTCCGCAACATGTTCAGGCTTTCCTTCCGCCAAAACCTGTTCTCTATATATAGCTTTTTCTTTCTCCAAAACATCTTGAGGTACGTCTTCCGGTGATACATAAAGAGGTGCTGAAGCAGCAATTTGCATGGCTATTTCATGAGCGAGCTCTTGAAATTCTTTAGTACGAGCAACAAAGTCAGTCTCACAATTAACCTCTACGATCACACCTAATTTCTTATCAGTATGAATGTAAGAGGCAATTACACCCTCGGCTGTAACCCTCCCCATCTTCTTTGCAGCTTTAGCGATTCCTTTTTTCCTTAATATTTCTATAGCCTTCTCTATATCTCCACCAGCCTCTTCAAGAGCATTTTTACATTCTACAACACCCGCTCCCGTTCTCGCCCTTAACTCCTTTACAAGTTCCACAGAAACGCCCATCTTATATCTCCCCCTTACGACGACGCTTTCTTATTTCTTCTTCCTCTTCTTCAATATCCTCCTCAAGTTCATCAAAAACATCTGCATACTTCTCTAAAAGCTCTTCTTTCATATTTATTTCTTCCTCTTCCTGGGCCTCTTCGCTTTCTGAAACCTCCCTCATCTGAACTCCTTGCTTGCCCTCTAAAACCGCATCAGCAATGATACTCGTGATCAGCTTTATAGACCTTATCGCATCATCATTTGCCGGGATAGGAAAGTCTATGGGATCAGGGTCACAGTTGGTATCAACAATAGCGACTACTGGAATTTCAAGTTTGTTCGCTTCTAAAACAGCTATCTTCTCCTTGCGAGAATCAATGACAAAAAGAACATCGGGAAGGTCTGTCATCCCCTTGATACCGCCAAGATATCTTTCAAGCTTACCTTTTTCCCTCTGTAACCTTACCACTTCCTTTTTAGGGAGGACATCAAACATTCCTTCCTCTTCCATTCTCTCAAGCTCTTTAAGTCTTTCAATCCTTTTCTTGATAGTTCTAAAGTTGGTCAGAAGACCACCCAACCACCGTTGATTAACATAAAACATCTCACATCTTTCAGCTTCAGATTTTACAACATCCTGCGCCTGCCGCTTAGTTCCAACGAAAAGCACTGTTCCTCCATTCATAACCTGCTCTTTAACGAAATTATAAGCCTCTTCAATCTTCTTTAGGGTCTTTTGAAGATCAATAATGTAAATGCCATTTCTCTCGGTAAAGATATACTCTTTCATTTTTGGGTTCCAACGCTTTGTCTGGTGCCCAAAGTGAACACCTGCTTCAAGAAGTTGCTTCATACTAACAACAGCCACCCACTCATCCCTCCTTAACCTTTTGGTTTTATCTCCTCCATACCCTTCAGCGAGAAGAAGAACCCACTTTAAGGCACCCCTTCTTCTCTCCAGGTATGTGCGATTTACAAGCTCTTTGAAGTATATCATAAACTTTCCAGAAAATCAAAATACTCCCTTATACCACTTTCAAGAGTTGTAAACTCTTCGCTATAACCAGCTTCCTCTCTCAAAAGCGTTAAATCAGCTTCAGTAAAGCTTTGATATTTACCTTTAAGCTCTTTGGGAAAAGGAATATATTCAAACCTACCGCTCCCGTTTAGCTCTATTAATATCTTAACTACATCATTGAAACTTCGGGAAACCCCCGTTCCACAGTTAAATATCCCTCCCACCTCTCTTTCAAAGAGAAACAAATTAACCTTAACCACATCTTTAACGTAAATAAAATCTCTTCTTTGTTCTCCAGGCTCGTATCCATCGCTTTCACCAAAAAGCCTTATTACACCACTTTCCTTAAGCTGCCTATAAAACTGATATATTACCGAAGACATTTTTCCTTTATGAGACTCTTTAGGACCATAAACGTTAAAATACCTCAAACCTGTAACTTGAGAAAAAACGCCCTTTTGGAAAACTTTTCTAACATATCTATCAAATAAGTATTTAGAAAATCCATAAGGATTCAATGGATTCTCGCATTCCGGACTTTCTCTAAAACCCTTCCTGCCATCGCCATAAACGGCAGCAGAGGAGGCGTATATAAAGGGAATCCTTCTATCGATAGCATAGTTTAACAATCTGACACTGTATCTATAATTATTCTCTAAAAGATACTTCACATCATAACAAGTGGTATCGGTACAAGCCCCCTGATGAAAAATAGCCTCAATACTTTTCCCAAACTCTCCCCTTTCCAATCTCTCAATGAATTCGTCCTTTTCCATATAATCACCAAATTCCAAGCCAAGCAAATTTTTCCACTTCTCCGGCTTCGACATAGAATCGACAATCAAGATATCATCGAAACCTTTCTCGTTAAGCCCTTTAACAAGGTTGCTACCTACAAACCCTGCTCCTCCCGTGACGACTATCATTCTTTCCCCTCCAATATCTTCTTTATAAGAGAAGTAGTAGAATAACCTTTAAACAGGGGGACGATGTGAACTTCACGAGCATACTCCCTTCCGACAACATCCTCTATTTTATAATCTCCCCCCTTAACAAGAACATCAGGTCTTATAAGGCTTATCAGCCTTTCAGGCGTATCTTCATTAAATATAACGACACAGTCCACGAACTCCAAAGCAGCAAGCATCCTAGCTCTGTCCTCTTGTGGAATAAGCGGACGCCCCTTTCCTTTAAGTCTCCTCACGGAATCGTCAGAATTTAAACCGACTATTAGTTTATCTCCTTTCCTTTTCGCTTCTTCAAGGGAATATATGTGCCCCACATGAAGTAAGTCAAAACACCCGTTGGTAAATACTATCTTTAATCCATCCTTTCTCCACCTTCTCACAAGCTCTATCGCTTCATCAAAATTCCTTATTTTAGATTCGACACTTAACCCGGATTCTGAATTCCTTAAAGCCTCGTTAAGCTCGGAGAGAGTTATAGGAGCGGTCCCAACTTTGCCGACTACTACTCCAGCAGCAATATTGGAAATTTTCGCAGCATCTATTAATCTCACTCCAGTAGCTACACAGGCAGCTAAGGTAGCCACCACCGTATCACCCGCACCAGAAACATCAAAAACCTCTTTAGCCTTTGTAGGAATATGGTAAAAGGCCTTCTCCTCAAACAAAGTCATACCCTTTTCGGAGCGAGTAACAAGAAGGTTCTGCAAGTTATATCTTTCCTTAACAGCAAAACCTGCCTTCTCTATCTCCTCATCAAGGTTATGAAGAGCTCTCCCGTAAGCTTCTCCAAGCTCTTTAACATTAGGAGTAACTATAAACGCCTCTTCGTATTTTCTCCAATCGGGCCCCTTGGGGTCAACTATCACAGGAAGAGCTTTCCTTTTAGATTCTTCTATAACGAAACGACACAAGCTTGGAGTGCAAAATCCCTTGCCATAATCAGATATGACAACACACCGTGCATCTTCTACCTCCTTAAGAAACCACTCTAAAACCAAGTCCTCCTCCACTCTCGATAGCGGAGATATCTCCTCGAAATCAACCCTTACAACTTGCTGTTTGCCACCGAGAATTCTAACTTTCGTTATAGTAGGATGAGGCCGAGATATTAAACCCGATATATCGATACCTTTATTGCTTAAAAGGTCCTTAAGCAAAAAGGAGGACTGGTCTTTCCCAATGGCACCTGCTAAAAAAACCTTACAGCCAAGATTAGCAAGGTTAACTGCAACATTTCCGGCTCCACCAGGAGAAAGCTTCTCTTCACAAACCTTAACCACGGGAACAGGAGCTTCAGGGGAAATTCTACTGACCTCACCATAATAGTACCTATCAAGCATAACATCACCGATAACTAAAACCTTAGCGATAAAGGGAGATAAACTATCCATAGAGAGCCTTTTCTACCTCCTCACAAACTATATGGCCTATAAAAATGTGAGTCTCCTGAATCCGAGGGGTAGAGTCTGAGGGGACAACTATAGATATATCGCATAAATCTTTCAGCACCCCTCCCCCCTTACCCAAAAGCCCTACAACCTTAACTCCCTTATCTTTTGCTTTCAAAACTGCCTTTATAACGTTCTGGCTATTTCCTGATGTAGATATGGCGACAAGTAAATCGCCTTCTCCCAGCAAGGCGTCAACCTGACGCGAAAAAATCTCCTCAAAACCATAATCATTTCCCAAAGCCGTTAAGATTGATGTATCTGTAGTTAACGCTATTGCTGGAAGAGGAGCTCTCTCTTTAGCAAACCTTCCAACAAATTCTGCAGCTAAATGCTGACTATCGGCTGCACTTCCTCCGTTCCCGATAAAAGCAACTTTACCTCCATTCTTTAATGTGCTTAATGCAAGTTCAATAAAACCCGTTATCTGAGAATAGCATCTTTCGAACGTCTCCTTAACCACAGTTAAATGCTCTTCTAAACCCTTTCTCACGGAAATATTCACCCCATTTAATTCTACCACATTTAATGACTACTTCCTCTTAGGCCAAAATAGCCTTTTAAGAAATTCTACCTTCCTAACCCCTCCGTTCGCCGGCACAGGCATTCCTACTTTAACCTCTCTAACATCCTCAATAGTATAAAAAGCTTGAGGACTAAGCTGATTAACCAGCTTAAGAAACTTTTTTATTTTCTTCCTTTCCAAGACAGCGAAGATGATAACCACAGGACCATCTTTCCCTCTGGCATCAACCGTGGTTATGGCAAAACCTTCACCTCTCAAAGCATCGACTAAAAGGTGGGGGTCTTGACGGGTTATAACCCTTACAATCACACTCCCAAGAGCAAGCCTACCTTCAAGAACCAATCCTACATAATTACCACAAGCAAATCCACCAGCAAAAGCAACATAGTACAACGGATTTTCCATATGACTTATTATCTGAGCGGTTACCACTAACCACAGAAAAGATTCGAAAAACCCTATAAGGCTTGCCTCCAAACGATGCCCCTTTGAAAGTAAAATTATTCGGATCGTCCCAAGGCTCACATCCAATATTCTGGCTAAAAATATCAAAATAGCAGTTTCAATAACGCCTAAGGAGCCTATCATAACCGGCGGTCAATGATAGCACAAAGATAAGCACAAATCAATGGGGGTGCCCCTTTTCCAGGAGCACCCCCACCACAAAAGGCATTTATCCAGTTTTCTTATTGCTATCTTAAAAGCTGTAAAACCGATTGAGGTAGCTGATTCGCCTGAGCGAGCATCGCTGTTCCAGATTGATGAAGTATCTGAAGCCTTACAAACTCCATCATCTCCTGAGCTATATCGGCATCTCTTATCCTTGACTCGGCTGCCTGAACGTTGACTTCCATTATATCCAAGTTCTTTATCGTATGCT